>JBJOOT010000006.1:0-51384 GCA_046051185.1 Pseudomonadota bacterium
GATAGGCCCAATTAAAGAGCGCGTTTTCATGTACAACAAGCAAAGGACTACGCCAAATACAAAAGCCCCGAGCATATCGCTATGCAAAAAAGCAAATAGGCCAGATGATAAGAGTATGGCTGGCATTGCACCTAGTTTCAGACTCCAACGATTAAGTAAATAGCCTCGAAAAATAAACTCTTCCACAATAGGTGCAAAAATGACCGCACTGATCACGGCTAAGAAATTACCCAACCCATAAGCGCCTTGCTCATCCCAATACAATAAAGGCGGTACATCCAATAGCCAATCTTGCACAAGCTCAGGGGCTATAAACGATAAGGGATAATACATCAGATAGGTTAAACCAACGGATGAGATAACCATACCCACTGCAAGCCACAAATATTCCGGTAACTCGGCAGGGGCGGGTGGATTGAGCAGTAGCTCAGAAAGCTCATCGCGTTGCTTAAACGTAAGCCACCAGAGCAATAAGGCTAATAGCAGATAGAGTAAACTAAATAATAAGCTCTCTAGGGTAAACAGCTCCCCTTGGCTAAACAAATTCTGATTAGCTTGAATTTGCTGCAAGAAGGCATAAGCTGTACCAATAATAAAATAGAACACAAAAATAAAAACACCAACCACCCAAGTCGAGCGGACTTCATCAAGGGGATTGAGACGCATGTATAGTCCTTTGCTTAGTGCTCGTTAAAAAGATCAAGGCTCGTTTGTTCCTGTAGCGCAACAGCAGGCATCGCCCTATCAAAATACTGCCAAGTATGGCGAGTTGCGACACGCCCACGTGGAGTACGCATTAAGAAACCTTGCTGAATCAGATAAGGTTCAAGCACATCTTCAATCGTACCACGCTCCTCACCAATCGCAGCTGCTAAACTATCCACCCCGACAGGGCCACCATCAAACTTTTCGAGCATCGCCAATAATAAGCGCCGATCCATATGATCTAAACCCTGATCATCTACATTCAGCATATTCAAAGCACGATCCGCAATGTCTGCACTGACCTGCCCCTTGGCTTTCACTTGGGCATAATCCCTGACCCGCCGTAGCAAGCGATTTGCAATCCGTGGTGTACCCCGCGAGCGCTTAGCAATTTCATGTGCGCCACCAGCCTCCATCGGCACACCTAAAATACCCGCCGCCCGATTAACGATATAGGCAAGGTCTTCAACATTATAAAACTCTAAACGCTGCACAATACCAAAGCGGTCGCGTAGTGGAGAAGTTAATAAGCCCGCCCGAGTCGTCGCCCCGACTAAAGTGAACGGAGGTAAATCGAGTTTAATCGAACGCGCTGCAGGGCCTTCACCGATCATAATATCCAGCTGAAAATCCTCCATGGCCGGATAGAGAATCTCCTCCACCATCGGACTTAAGCGGTGAATTTCATCAATAAACAGGACATCATGCGGTTCAAGATTAGTGAGTAGAGCAGCTAAATCGCCTGCTTTTTCTAAAACAGGCCCAGAAGTTTGCCGTAAATTCGCACCCATTTCCTGTGCAATAATATTAGACAGGGTGGTTTTACCAAGACCGGGGGGGCCGAAAATCAGGGTATGATCTAAAGCGTCACCACGCGCACGAGCCGCACCAATGAAAATTTCCATTTGCTCACGCACGACAGGTTGACCAATATAATCTTTTAGGCGACGCGGACGAATATGCTCATCGACAAACTCTTCTTCCTGCGAACCAGTGGGTGAAATCATGCGCTTGGTTTCGGGCATTTTTTACTATTCCAACGAAGCTATTAGCCCTACACCATAACAAAAGCCGCCTGAAAACACACCCCTAGATTAGCCAGAGGAGCTTCTTGAAACTAGCCCTTTTTTATTCAAAAGGGCTAAGTCCGAGTTAAGCTAAAAAGTCACCTCAAACAAGAGGTATTGAGGTGTGACCGTTTATTGCTGAACTACTGCAGGATTGAATACGGGAATAGTCGCGCCCCGCTTGACTTGGAAGACAGCGGTGGAAGACTGCATTTCAGTAGTGGCGGCTAAGGAGCTAGTGGGGTCTAATAAAGAACCATGCACCCCTTCAGTAAAGCGCACCACACCATCCGGTGTACCGCTTTGGGTAATGGACTTTAAACCCATGATGCTAATCAATGGCTCAGTGCCAGATAAAGGCGCTCCAGTCACACGATTAGGAATCACCTTATCACTACCGACTCCATTTTGCCCCACCACTTCCATCATATGGATCGGATGCTGATCAGCTGCTTGCTTGCCTAAGACAATCGGATCAGCTGGATCACTCACCCACTGAGCCACGCCCATAAAGGTGTCATAAGCCGCTGTCCCTTTGACAATGCCACTAGCCGCTAAGCCTTGTTGAATAACCGGGCCAAAAGTTTCCGAACCATCCAATAAGCGGGCAATTCCACCACCGGGTACCGCTAAACTCGCGGGGGTAGTCGTCGACTCTTGACTTAGATAACCGATACCTGTCATAGCCCCTAACGAGATGCCCACAAAACCCAGTTTCGTCGTATCTAAAGGAATAGGGCTAGCTGATTGCAGACCCGCTAGACTTTTGCGCAACACCATGAGATCAGACATGCCCTGTCGAATATTGTCACGTGAAGTACGCAGACTAGTCAGATTAATAAAATACGACCCCGAACTATCAATCAGGCCATCAGATCCACTAGCACCGGTGCTATTGTTCCGAAGATCTAAATTGAAAGTACGCTCCACATCTTTGCTAGAGATCGGATTTAGATCGGCCTTCAGTGGATTCGTCGGATCGATAATACCATGCAAAGGCAGATCAATCGCTACCACGGCAAAACCTGCATCAGCAAGCGTATCAGCGATTGCAAGCATATCAAGACGATTACGTGTAATACCATGCTGGAAGATAATCACCGGCCAACCGGTAGTCGGTGGTGTCGCCCCCGCTAAGGAGCTGGCATTCGGTACAGTCATTAGGACAGGTATAGTTTGCGTGCTTTTCACCTTCGGCGTTGGATTCAAGCGCGTTAGATGACTGGCATTTGCCCCTTGCCAATAACTTGTTAAGGGTGCTTTAGCATTTAAATAATAAGGAACCGCTAAAGTCCCTGCATGGACATTCGCTTTACCACGTAAGGCACTAGAAAAGGTGGTGGTAGTACCCAAAGCGGGTGACATAATCATCTTGCCTGCTTTAGCTTGAGCAGCAGCAGCTTTTAAAACCGGGCTGACAGATTGGGTCGTAAAAGTCCAGCTTAAAATAATGCGAGCTTTAGCGACGCCTTTACTGACGGCAGCAGCTTCTTGTGTTGCAATTAATTGGCGCAAAGGCTCTAAAGCAGCATAGGGTGTACTGGCTAAGGATTGCGTTGCTTTAGCTAATAAATAAGCCGAAGAGCTAGAAGCTGTTTTGCCACTCTTGTCTTTAATACTATTGGTTAACACCACCATATAGCTGGTGCTTTCTTTTAAAGGCTTAAGAGGCACAAGCACTAAAGTTTTGCCATCAGCACTAGAAGTAGCAAAGACATCCGCAGCGGTCAATTCAGATTCAATACTCAGCACCGCCCCCGTAGTAGGATCTTTTTTCACTCCATACACATAGACACTACTGCCGATTTTGACCGAGCTTGCATCCATTACATTGCTAAAATTAGCGGTAATAGGGGCAGTCAAACCAAACCCATCAAGTGAATTCAGGGCTTCATACAAAGGCAATTGCGCAGCGGGTAAATTAGCAGTTGGAATATTTAAAGTTCCATCGGTGCTGCCACGAAAGAGTAAATCATTAGTGCTTGGAATAATGCCATTCGCTGGATCAAATAGGGGTGCTAAAGCAGGGCTATAATTGTTTTGAGCATCAGTTTCACTGGCATCAAAATCATACGCCTGTACTGAGTAGGCGGGTAAACTTAAGGCTGCTGCTAAACATAAAGCTAGGGTTGTACGCTTCATTCTGTATGCCCCCTTTAAAATGACATATTGAATTGAGCGCTGATAATATCAACGCTGCTGTTATAAATACCCCGAATCGCATAGCCATTATCTTCACTGGTATTATCAATTGGAGTTTCATCCATAAATAAATGCGCATAGCCAAAATCAAGGCTCGAGGTTTTATTTAATTTGTAATTCGCCCCCAAAGCTAACCAAGTACGATCAGTGTCAGGTGTGCGAGGTGTCCGCAACTGGGCATTTGGAATGGGCGTTTTATCGAGAGCTAAACCACCACGTAATTTTACACGATCATTATATTGATAATTCGCACCCACGGATAAGCGCGTCACATCTTTCCATTTTTCATCGACATTAGTAACGATTGCCCCCGTGTTTTTATCAGTCACTCGCAAACGCTCAAAGCTACTCCAACCAGTTTGGGTGACATCCCCTAATAACTCCAGTTTATCATTAACCTTATGTGCCACAGACAAGGATAAACTATCCGGTAAATTCGCCTCTGCTTTTACATCCACATCATTAAAGCGCGTCACACCCGTCGCGGTGAGTATGGGTTGTAAAGCCGCATTAACAGTATAATCGGCTTTACCTTCTAGCTCATGATTGGTCGCTGCTCGATAACTAAGGCCAATTTTAGTTTGCGGTGTAGGCTTATACATAGCGCCTAAATTATAACTAAAGGAGACATCATCCCCACTAATCACAACTTTACTATCCGTCGCTTGATTCGATAGTGTGGGCATAGCTCTTAAGCAGCTTAGTAATAAATCGCCACTATTGGCTGCCCCTGCAATACTCCGGCAAGCGGCTGCCGAATCAATAGCACTACCGAGTTCAACCGTAATATATTGTAAGCTGACCCCACCCCCAAAGGTTAATTGCTCATTGATTTCATAAGCAACCGAGGGATTAATGTTGATGGTTTGCATAGCTGAATCCAGCGCGTTATAGCGCCCAATCCAATCATCGTCATAACTCGTTTCTAAACCAAACGGGGCATTGATACCCACACCAACGGTCACTTTTTCATTCAGACGCTTGACAGCATAAGAATTCGGAACAAAGGCTGCCTTACCACCATTATCGTTTTTGCCCGTTAAGGCCGCTTGGGCTTGATCAATATTCCCCCCTGTTAGAGCCGGATTCACCCAAGAACCTTTATCAGTAAATTTCGATTTCGGAACAATCACATGGCCGGCCACACTCATCTGAGTCCCATCCCCTAGCTCAGCCATACCAGCGGGATTAAACCAAGTCGTGGATGCATCCTCTGCGACCGCCGCTGCACCTGCAAACGCATTGCCCATCCCTGAGGCAGAGTTTTCAATTAAGGCAAAACCTGCAGCTTGTACGGTGGAACTTAAGGCTAAGGTGATAGAAATAGCTAGAACGGATCTAGCAGGTAGCTTTGTCATCGTTATTCCTCCTCCAAATGGATAGTTTACAAAAGTATCAGAAAAAGCCACAGAAGAGGAAGTCTCTGTTGTAAAACAACGACAAACCTTATCCTGCACAGGATTTGCAAATAGCTTCCGCGCAAATTCCAAATCCTTTTACCCTAATTTTGCATGGAAATTCCCTAGTCTAGAGGGCAATGCAGTAGGAGACCGATCATGCAAAACTATCGTTTAGCTTTAAAATTATTCATTATTTTTATGTTGATTATTATTTTATTTATTCCACAAGCCTCCTTGATGGGGCTAGTCAGTGAGCGAGCTAGTTGGCGCTCTGAAGCCTATAGCAGCATTGAACAAAGCTGGCCGGGCTCACAAACCCTTGCCGGCCCCGTTTTAGTCATTCCCTATACGCTTACAGTCAATTTGAAAGAAACCATTACCGAAAAAGACGGTACAAGCCGCGAAGTAGTCAAAGCACAGACGACCGACAATCGCTTGATTATTCTTCCTAAGCAATTAGACATACAAAGCCAATTAGACAGCGAAACTCGCTCACGCGGAATTTATGCCGTGCCGATTTATAATAGTAATTTGCAAGTTGCAGGTCACTTTGAAACGCAAGCCTTACTTGATTTAATAAATGAATATAAAAATGATCAGTTGCAATTATATAGCCCTTATCTATCCGTTTTAGTACGGGACCAGCGCGGTATTGCTGCACCCCCTCAATTGAATTGGAATCAGCAAACCTTAGCCTTTAATCCGGGTACAAATTTACCGAATGCAACAGCAGGTATGTATGCCAAACTGCCTGAATTGAGCACCGTCACACTACAAGCCTTTAAGTTTAATTTTGATTTGAAACTACGTGGCATGAGTTCAATGAATTTTGCACTGTTAGCCGAAAACTCCGAACTCAACTTAGTAGCAGACTGGGCGCATCCTAAATTCAGTGGTGAGTTATTACCTGAAGAACGGACGATTAATGATCAAGGCTTTACTGCACATTGGCGGGCTTCTTCCTTTTCTTATAATGTAAATGCGGCTTTAGAGCAATGCCGTGCGAACCAATGTGATGCACTCTTAAATCGCTCTGTGGGTTTTGATCTACTACAACCCGTGGATGTTTATCAACAATCTGAGCGCAGCATTAAATATGCTGTCTTATTTATTCTACTCACCTTCGTTGTTTTAATTATGTTTGAGCTATTAAAGCAACTCCGTATTCATCCCATTCAATATTTCTTAGTTGGTTTAGCTTTAACGGTGTTTTACTTATTGTTGATTTCTCTTTCTGAGCATATTGATTTCGGTTTAGCTTATTTAAGCGCTGCACTGGCAAGTACAGGGCTGTTGACACTCTACTTCGGTGCAATCCTTCACAGTCGCCGATTAGGCTTCTTATTAGGCAGTGGTTTGCTGAGCTTATACACAATTCTCTATGTGATTCTACAAGCTGAGGATAATGCTTTATTAATGGGTAGCTTGTTGATTTTTGCAGTATTAGCCGCCTTAATGTTAGCCACTCGACATTTAGACTGGTATGCCTTAACAGCCAATGCCTTACCGCAAGCTAAACTAAAGCATACTGACTCTGAATAAAACTTTCGTATACAGAAAACCCGATACCCTAAGGGGATCGGGTTTTGAATTCATGCAGAGTTCTAGCAAAGTAATTTAATTAGTATCACTCCCCTGCTTTTACCGGAAAAACCATCCTCCCCTTTATTCAGATAGCGGATTAAAGTTGTCTGAATAGACTGTACCGCCAATCGCAAGCAGCTTTAACATGACCAGAATATCTAGTAAGGCTTGTTCTGTACTTTTCTGTGGCACAGAGGGTGGCATGTATTAAGAAATATAGTGATGTGATGATGGCAGTATTGATGATTCGCATCATTAGGAAGTAAATATTTCACAATTGTAAGTGGTTAAATATGGGTAGAGGGCTGTATAATTCTGATTTATTATTAGCCTATAGGTGATAAGCTTTAGTGTTTACAAGTATTTATAGAGATTTTTACGGTACTGGTTATTGTGCTAGGCAGTTTCCGTATAAGTTATTATACAAGGCTTCCGCCTAATAAACTGTTAGGCAAATATGTAGAATCATTAACGCACGAACTTAACACATTCATTAGGCTTTTTTAGAGGTGATTTATATGACTATTCAAAAAATTCATTGGAACTATTTTTTAGCCCTGGAGCGAGATCTTGAGGTGGTTTCTCGCTACATAGAGTTTTCCGACGGAAATTTCTCTGTATATTCAATTGAGCTAGCACATCTCTTATTCGCTGCGTCATCCGAAGTCGATGTTGTAGCCAAAAGTTTTTGCTGTTTAGTCGAACCAACGTCGGATCCGAAAAATATTAACCAATACAGGGAAATTTTGCTACCGAAAATTCCCGATTTTACAACTATAGAAATCTCCGTCCCACGCTATGAGCTAAGATCCCAGCCTTGGTTAAATTGGGCTGATCGGAAAAATCCAGATTGGTGGCGAAGTTATAATAATGTCAAACACAAGAGAGATGCCCATTTTCATGAGGCAACACTGAAGAATGTTTTGGATGCTATGGGAGCGTTGCTTATTATGACGGCACACTACTATGCATATAAACTTCAATCCGACTCGAGTAATACATTCGATGTCAGTTGCATCATGCAGAAACTCAACCCGCATCCGGCCCTGCTGCAACTGCCTCACAGTTATTACCATGCTTGGTAAAGCCAATAATTTTAACTGAAACAACAAGGAAAAAATAAATCGGCACCACTGTATTCAAATGACAAAAGAGGCCATTCTTCGTTTTGCAAGGTTGTTGAAAAATAACAAGAAATTGGTCGTACGTTTTGTTACATGCAGGTATTTGACCTGGGGGAAATGGGTAAACCAACAACGGGTAGTCAGGCCACCGGCGTGCGCCGGTGGCCTGACTACCCGTTAATGATTGTGGTGGAAAGAATTGACGCTGGGCGGGGTTGGTGTTTTGGCGGGTTTGTGGTAAAAACTGGCCTAACTTGTCGGTCAACGTGACGTGGCACAAATCGCGGCGTTGCCGCGTTTTGCGCCACGCACGTTACCTAAACGTTAGGAGTTAAGTTCATGGAATGTTTCACTCATACTAGTTCACAGGCTGTTGGGATATGTAAAACATGTGGCAAGGTTGTATGTCGTAGCTGCGCTAAAGACGCTGGAATATTCATTACTTGCTCAGATGCATGTGAAAAAGAGGCTGCCGATGTTCATGAAATGAACCAACGTGGTAAAAAAATTTACGGCATTGGAGTGCCTAAAAAAATAGCAAGTGGCGTTATTATATGGTTTCTGTTCGCTGCACTTTTTGGTGGTTTCGGTATATTCCAAACCATTAAAAACCATCAACCCGATTGGTTTTTATTACTTTTTGGGGTGGTCTCTCTATTTATCGGCATTCTGGCTTATAAACGAACCAAAGAGTCCGGTTTGCAATGCTAAAAACTCCTAACATTGGAGTATGGGGAATGGTACGTCAGTTACACGTCGATGCCTCCCAACTGACAGTTCATCAAGTCAGTGATTTTAATAGGGTGTCGTTCAGGGATTAGGTGATTTTGCCATACATGGTCGGGTATCATTAACTAAAACAGAAGATGGAATTAAAATTAAATCAGAGCTATATGACTTTGATGAACGAAAAGATGGTAGCACTATACGTAATTTAGAAACCAAATTAGGAAGAGAATTTGCAGGTGAAGGCACACCGTATACCATTAATTTTGATGGTTCACCTAGCGTTATCCGAAATGGTTACACATATGGTCAATAAGATTTTCGTTGTTTTTTTACTTTCATCAATAATCATTGGTTGTGGATTAGATGATTATAGCCAGTCATTGATGAATGGTTATTATTACAACGACTGGGGAAGACATTTTATTACGTATAAAGATACTAAAAATAGCGAATTAATTGTGATCGATAGTGAAGTGATAAACTATCAAATAGAAAATGATATTTTATTGGCTTCTCAAATCCCGAAGATGCTGGAAGAGAAAAATAATCAATTCGTTTTTTGGTTAGTAGATACAAAATCTAAGAAAGCTCTCAAATTTGAGAAAAAAGAAGATTTTATTTTGGTAGCAAAAAACAAAGGGCTATCAACAACGTCCATTGAAAAAATAATTAATTAATGCGCCAACAAGTTATTCGACGACGGACGTGCTGACAGCCCACGGCCTCACACCGCAGAAAAAGCTGCTATATATAGTTTTCGCCTAAGAACTGCTAGATTTGATCTACAAACGAGGACGCATCGTTGATGAATGAAATCAGCCTTTATATTACAACTGTCGGACGTTTTATTGATGTATTGGGTGTGGCTGTGATTATTGCAGGTCTAGTCCTTGCAATTGTTCGCTTCTTTTCCTTAACTCAAGAAGCTAGTGATCGCTACCGCATTTTCCGCCAGAACCTCGGTCGAGGCATTCTGCTTGGACTCGAATTCCTGATTGCAGCAGACATCATTAGAACGGTAGCTGTTACCCCAACCTTAAATGATGCCCTCGTTCTTGGTATGATTGTCCTCATTCGAACCTTATTAAGCTTGTCACTGCAAGTTGAGATTGATGGTCGTTGGCCTTGGCAAGGCACGCCGAGCAAGGACACACAACCTTAAGCATTTGTTGAAATTGAACCTGCTGTGTGACCCCGTTTAGCATTAGTAGTAATAGGTATTCCTGTGAAAATTGATAGCATTGATCACTTAGTTCTTACGGTTCAAGACATAGAGGCGACTGCCTCGTTTTATGCCAAGGTTTTGGGCATGGAGTTAGTCACTTTCGGACATCATCGAAAAGCCTTATCTTTCGGCAAGCAAAAAATTAACCTACATCAATACAAAAAAGAATTTGAGCCAAAAGCACAGTACCCAACACCAGGCTCTGCTGATCTTTGTTTTATTACCTCCGTGCCCTTGCAGGAAGTGTTAGAGCATCTTCAGGCTTGTCATGTCACGGTGATAGAGGGGCCTATACAACGCACAGGAGCAAGGGGCTTGCTGCTTTCGGTTTACTTTCGTGATCCTGATATGAATCTCATTGAGCTTGCCAATTATTTATCGCCCTCAGCCACCGCCTAGCAAATTAATTCCTGAACTCTTCATGTCGCTAATTGCGAAGGCTTATTTGCGTTGGAAAGAATTACGGGCGGGGGCAGATTTTTAAGTTTTCATGTACAGTGAGGCTTGACACAATTATATTGTCCCTTTTCCATCGAGGAACTAGTAATGCGTTTAACAGGGATGCTGCTTTCGTTTGTACTATTGGGCTTAACAAACCTTGCTCATGCCGAAGATCGGATTTATTTGTTAGCTGGGCAATCGAATATGATGGGCAAAGGCAAAATTGCTGAGCTACCCGCTAGCTATCGCCAAACCCCTGCTAATGTTAAATTCTATTATCAAGGTCGTGAAAAAAGCTTAGCACAATTCGCTTATTTTGGCCCTGAAATTGGCTTTGCCCATGAAGTTGCACGAGCCTTTCCTCATGACACCCATATTATTATTAAACAAGCAGCGACAGGTAGCACCATTGAGCGCTGGTTGCCCGGTCAGGCTTTATATAAAGGTTTATTACGCCAAGTGGGTTTTTCGTTACCCAAAGATCATGATAAAAAAATTGATGCGATTGTTTGGATGCAAGGCGAGAGCGATGCTCGCAGTGCCGATTTAGCCAGTCAGTACGGTGGGCGTTTAAATCGCTTGATTCAAGCATTACGGAATGATTTAGCCTCCCCCAATAGCCTATTTATTTTAGGGGAAATTAACCCTGAAGATTTAGCCTTTTCAAAGGTTGCACAGATACGAGCCAGCCAACGCCAAGTTCAACAAACCAGTAATAATACTATTTTGGTTTCGACAGATGGCTTAGGCAAAATGTATGACTATGTTCATTATAATGCCCACGGCCAATTAGAATTAGGTAAACGCTTTGCCAAAGCCTATATTGACCAAGTACGTAAACGTAATCAATTAGCGCTGCGTTGAACTTTCCATGTTAGAAGCGGTTTTTCGGATTATTGGTATAATATTTCCCGTTTTTGCTTGCGTTGGCTTAGGTACTTATTACGGCTGGCGCTTTCGCCCTGATATGTCAGTGGTGAATAAACTGAATATGGAAATTTTCGCCCCCTTCTTAGTATTTTGGGCTTTAATGGATAAGCCTTTTGATTTTAGTGGCTACTGGGGTTTAGCGGCTGGAGGCGTTGCTGTTGTACTTGGTTCTGGCTTATTACTATTACCAATTGCCTTAGCTTTAAAAATTAATCTTAAAACCTTCTTGCCACCGATGATGTTTAATAATTCTGGGAATATGGGTATCCCACTGATTTTGTTCGCGTTTGGTGAAGATTTACTGCAGGCGGCGGTTGTACTGTTCATTATTGAAATGCTGCTGCATTTTACTCTTGGGCTATATATGTTGGATCATAAAACCAACCCACTGCAATTATTAAAGATGCCGATGATTATTGCAGCCATTGCAGGCTTAATCCTGAGCTCTTTACATGTCAGCTTGCCTTCACCGCTTGCGAATACTTTGAAATTATTAGGACAGGTTTCGATTCCTTTATTACTCTTTTCCTTAGGTGTCCGCTTACTTGATGTGAGCATAAAAGATTGGAAAATCGGTGTCTTCGGTGCAATAGCAGGCCCTGCCGCAGGCTTAATTTGTGCATTGGCTTTATTACCGTTTCTACACTTAAATCCAGTGGAAACTGGTGTTTTATTAGTATTTGCGGCTTTGCCACCAGCCGTTTTAAATGTATTAGTGGCGGAGCAATACCAACAAGAGCCAGTGCGCGTAGCTTCTATTGTTATGCTAGGTAATTTAGGCAGCCTAATCATTATTCCGGCTACCCTGTGGTTTGCCCTAAAACTTTAAGCTGTACATTTAAACAGTAATTAAACAGCCGTCAGCACTCGAATACTGACCGGCAGGCGTTCACCATCAGCAAGAATAAGCAAGCCTTTGATCGAGCTGCGAGTACTATCTAAGTGCAGATGACGCGCCACCACTTGATTCCCCTCATAACAGACCGGCTTGACTTGATCGTCATACTGAATCGCAATCACCGCTGAGGGATACTCCTTAGCTTCGCCCAAGAAAATAAGATCCTTTTCAGGAAAAGGATTTTCTGGATCGACTAGACGCGGCATCCGATCAGCCACCCCACGCACTTCTTTAGGCTGCCCTGCTGTACTGATAGGTTTATAAAAGCGCTGTGTTGCAAACTCAGGTTTGCCATTGCCTTTATGTGAAAGATCTTCCTCGCGCCCGACAATTTGTTGTAGAAAGTTTCCAACTAAACGTGCCATTTGTTGATATAACGCTTTTGGCAAGGCGAAGTTGACAAAGCGCTCTGAATGACGACGTAAATTGCGTTGATCGTACTGATTAGCCAGTACTGGCTCAATACCACTGAGATGACTAGTGGGTATCTGCCCGTGTTGAATTGGCGTTAACATTTGGTCTTTCCCTTTACCCCAATTAAAATCCCGAAATGTTTTTCTTAAGGATTCATCATCTTAGATTTGCTAATGAAAGCGGAGCATGAGAAGGACAAGTGCAAAGGTATGCCCGACAAAATTAGGTGTATTTGTCGAGTTGTTTATAGATTTATCAGGGTATTAGCCGTTTTGCAGGTGAGCGCTAAAATCAAAGTGCTGTCGATTTAAACAGACAGCACTGTTTAAGACGGCTTAAACGGCTGTTTAAACAGCTGTTAAGAGTGCTTGATGGGTTGGTTTATCTAAACGTGCACCATAAACTTGAATGATACGAGCGGCGGCCTTACTAGCTAAAGCGCCTGCTTGTGCATCACTAAAACCTTGGGTAAGCCCATAAAGAAAAGCCCCTGCAAACATATCACCCGCACCATTGGTATCAATAGGTGTGACTTGTTGTGCGGAAATTTTGACTTCATGGTCATGATTCACCACGACAGCTCCTTCACTGCCGAGCGTAACCACTAGCTTATTGGCTAAAGGTTTCAGTACTCGGATTGCATCGTTTAAATTAGTTTTACCCGTAAAAGCAAACGCTTCATCTTGATTGCAAAATAATAGATCCACCCCATTGCCAAGCATTTCTATTAAACCTGCTTTGAAATAAGTCGCCATTGAAGGGTCAGAGAAAGTCATCGCCATTTTAACCCCATGCTGTTTAGCGACTTCGCGGGCAGCTAAAACAGCGGCACGAGAGGTATCTGAGGTCACTAAATAGCCTTCGACATATAAATATTTAGATTGCTTGAGTTCCTCATAATGTAACTCAGCGGCTGAAAAATCACTGGTAATCCCTAAATAAGTATTCATAGTGCGCTCGGCATCGGGCGTGACCATGACCATACATTTACCCGTTTTCCCCTCTGAGACACAACGCACCTGATCTAAACGTGTATCAACCCCTGCTGCATGCAAATCATGCATATAAAACTCACCAAACTCATCATTAGCGACTTTACAGGCATAGAAGGTTTTGCCACCAAATTGACTAATGGCCACAATGGTATTCGCAGCTGAACCGCCCCCTGCCCGTTTTTTTAAACCCATACTTTGCTTTAAGCGACTTAATAGATGATTATGGCGATCCTCATCAATTAAAGTCATTAAGCCTTTCTCAATACCTTCTGCTGCTAAAAAGGCATCTGTCACTTCAAACTCTTTATCTACTAGCGCGTTGCCAATACCGTATACATCGTATTTCATGGGTGTACTTTAAAAGCTAAAAAAGATGGGTGGCACTTGTACCGCATTCATCACGAATTTTCTAGAGAATGATGATCGATCAATTAATTTTAGAAGCCAATCTTGACTCAGCCGAGCCGAGATGCGTACTTAACTACCAAACTAGTTATCCAGTTATCGACAGAGTTATCCACAGGCTTATGCACAAGATCGCTATCATCAGTCCAATATTTTTTTAATAGGAAGTGGAATGAACTTAACAAAATGACTGATAAACTGTGGTTTAAACCCCTAAAACTACCATTTATCGGCAAAAACCTACCTAAAGTCTCAGTTAATCTTGGTTTCACTCCCAGCTACTATAGGTAGTGGTTTAAAAAATTCTTGACAACAAGGCGTAAGCTTCAAACTTATCCACAGCAAAAAAGACTTGACAGTTTTTAACTTAGCGGGGCTGACTGAGCCTGAATCAGTTGATAGCTGAAGGGGAGCTAGAAAACCGCCCTTTTTGAATAAAGCTCAGACACTCTTGCACAACAAGACGGGAAAACAGCAAATTGCTATGAGAAAGCGGTACAATCCGATGTTCAGTTTGCGCAGGATGATAAGTCTCAGCTAAAGCCACCACCCCATCATTAACCCCAGAAAGCCCTCCGAATATTTGTCCAACCCCAATCGGTTTATTCCCTGCTAGCATTCCCCATTGGCGTGCTACCGCCGTAGGTAAACCTCGACCATCTAAACCTTGCTCAAAACTACGCCCGATCAATGGGCGCAAGAAACTCGATTTTGCTAAACGATGGGCGATCAAACTCCCTTTGACCGGTGTACCTAAAGTGATTAAACATCCAGCGGGTAAATCAGGATGACAGCTCAGCATTTGTAAAGCCAAAATCCCCCCAAGGCTATGGGCAACGATATGCAAACGTTCAGTCGGTAAGGCTAATTGCTGCACCGCAGTATAAATAAGCTCGACATTCTTAGCTGAATTATTACTAATCGAACGATAAGCCGGTGCAATCGTTGCATAACCGGCAGCATTAAATTGTTGTTGCATCCAACGCATTGCCAGCGGATGCAACCAAAGACCATGCAGTAAAAGAATTTTTTCAGTCATGGCTCATTAAAATTTTATTTCTGTATTCGGCTCTAAATCAGTTTCCCGTCGATCTAAGGCATTAGCCGCCATTAAAGCTTGATTGTCCTCTAAACGCTTGCGCATACGCTCTGCTATCTGAGCCTCTTCTGCTTCTAGGCGACGCATTTCACGATGCTGCACGAACGCTCGCCAGATTAAGGCCAGAATAAACAGCAATGAAATCAAAGCAACAGCTAAAGCTAAAGGAGAAACTCCCCGCAAAGGGGTTGAGCTAGTATTAGCCTTCTCTTCAGCGAGGCTAGATGCATGATTCGGTTGAGCCAGCATTTGTGAAACGGGAATTGAGTTTGAGGTTTTCACGTCGTTAGTTGATTCAAGCGGTGCAATTGCTTGAGCGCTACTGGGGGCTTTAATCTCCGAATTGGTTGAAGAACTCAGAGCTTTATCTTGATCAGCTGTCTTAGTGACCGCTTCAGCAGTGTTGCTTGCCACAGCCTGTATCGCTGGGTTATTGGCATGAGAGGTGGCAGCACCCTCAACATTAGGATCAGTATTCGGTGTATTCGCTACAACCGTACTAGGGCTTGATGATTCAGGATTAGTTTTAGTTGTCGAATTGGAATCGTTAGCGTTTGCACCAGCAGAGGACACGGTAGCCGACTCAGCATTAGTTTTAGTCGTCGGCTTGGAGTCGGTGGCTGTCGCTGTCGTATTAGTTTGAGGCTCAGAGCTAAGGGATGCTTTCGGATCACTGGTATTATTCTTATTCTCTACACTCGGCGCTAATCCGGTAGTAGCGCTACTCGGTTGCGTGATGCTACTTGCTTGTTGATCTGCCCAGACTGATTGCGGAGGCTTATCCTTGCTATCTGAATTGTCTTTATTCTGGCTTGATTGATCAGTAGCTTTAGTGGCAGTACTATCAGATGCGGATGCTTGCGAAGCCTCTGCTACTGCTTGCCCTGCCACAGCACCCGTTACCGCCGCTGTGGCTGCCTCAACGGTCGTAAGTTTTAATTCTGATTTACCTTCTGAACTTGGGCTAGCTGGTAAACTACTAGGGCTAACCTCCTTCAGCTTGTCATACAAACGCATATTATCCGCATGCTGGGATTTAATCGTTTCACTGGCATTTTTCAAAGACGCTTGTAGGGTTTTGATATGGTTATCTTTTTGGCTCAATACACTGGTCAGTTCTTTTAATTCCAGTTTAAGCTTTTTAACTTGCGCATCTAATTGGGGGCTAGGTTTGCTTTGAGTTTGTTTGGCTTGTAAGGCGAGTAACTCTGCTGTGAGTCGTTGATTTTTGCTCTCAACGCTTTGTAATTGTGCCTGTAGGCGAGCAATACGCCGCTCCGTCGATCGGGGTGTTGGTCTGGATACCTCACGCTCCCTGACCTTAACGACGACCGATTTTGAACCTTGTGGAGCAGCTCGCTCCTTTATTTTAGGAATCGGTGGTGGAACGGTATAGGGTAATTGTGCGCCGCGTGCCCAATAAACATTATGCTTACGTGCCTCCCGCAAAGCTTTCAATCGTTGATAACGACGTGCCTCCGCTGAACTAGGGGCTTTCAGTATCGCGCCCTTCATCAAGGAGTTGATATTATTATTCGCAAAAGCTTGCGGATTTTTGTAAAAAATGGCGAGCATCGTTTGTTGTACGGTCGCCCGCTGATCAGGTCGAAGCGCTGTCGCAATGCTCCACAAAGTATCCTGATCTTTCACCGGACCATAAGAACGGGTAGCTTCGACAGGCATGGATAATGCCAGCCCCAAGAGCATTATCGGTAGGATAGGCTTTAACATAAACACAACAAGTCCATTTTCATTTAGCTATTTTGTATCTTTAGGTTTATAGCTGATTCTAAGCAGGAATGCAGCTTGAGAATCGATAAACTCAATGGAATTCCGGTCAGAACCTGCAAAACCTCAGCAGGTTCTGGTGACTAATTAGCTTAGAAAAATTAAAAAGCGACCTTATTTAGCTGCATCGCCTCAGCATATTTGGGAGCAAGCACATATTTAGGCTTACCGACTCCCCCAGCAGCGTTCAACTCGACAACGGTTTCTTGCTCTAATGTGCATAAAATAGCCTCAGCAATCTCTTGACGCTGTGGCTTACCCATCAATGAAGCTTTAATCCCCATCCGTTCCCCTTTTTCACGGATAATCGCACCAACCGCCTCGGTTACTGGACGAATAGTAGGCTTCAACTCACCATTCAAAATGCGATTACGGACATCCGTATAGATAATTTTAAAAAAACGCTTCTGGGTCATATCGGTCACTTTATTTTCTTCAGTAAGTGCTCCATCAGCTGGGGATAAAGCTTCAGTGAACCCGTTGGTATTTATACGCTCACCGCGCTCTGGCGAAACCCAAGCTAAATACTCATCGCGTAATTGATTAGCATGATCTTTAGGAATCACCCCACGACCTGCCTGTTGGGCCACTAAGGGAATTTCCTCTGGGGCATTGATTAATTTACCTTGTGAATCCCGTCCCATTAATAATAAGGCGGCTCGATGATCCGCGACATAGACGCCAACAAAATGAAATGCATATTCAAATGTACCAATAATAATCACTGAAAAGAAAAAGGAAGCCCAAATACCTGTTACACCCAAAAAGTCTTTGATTAAACGAATCATCGCATAATGCTTATCTTCATCATACTCTAATTGCTTGGCATGATTAATGGCATTGCTTAATACACTAGAGCGAGTTTGATCCTGCATACTCACTTGATGACTATAAGAAGCCAATTTGCGCTCATAATCAGTAATTTTTCGATCTAAACTACGATGTGAATATTTAACAGCTTCATGATTTGCATTTTTCTGAGCTTTTAAGTCTTGCCAATACGCTAATTGCGCCCGAGTATCGGCTAAAGCACGCTGCTCATTTGAAATACTAGCGGCATTATTCGCTAAACTATTAATACTGCCAACGGCCGCTTGAAAGACCGCAGAATTCTCGGAGCGATGGCGTACTGTCGCATCTTCTCGCTCCATTGATTGGGAAATTTCTGAGAACAAACCAAAGAAAACCACAATAAAAGTAGCAATAATAGCCGCAGGCCCCTTATAGCCAGAAGCATACAAAAAAGCCTGTGCCGCTGTAATCACCGCCGTAATCCCTAAACCTAATAGCGCATTCAGCCATTGCTCTGAATTCCAAGTTTCGGGCATCATATCCCCGCCCACAAAATATTTGACCACAAAAAATGCTGAAGCTAAAAAGGCTGCTATGGCGGCTATAAACAACCATAATTCTGCTTTACGTAAATCACGTAATAAATCGCGTAGTGATTTATTACGCATAATAAACATTGGTCGATCCAATTTGGTTTTTGTCTTTGAATCAGTCATAATCATCACTCCTGTCGAATCTTCCCAAATGACACAGGATCAGGTGCGGAGAAAGTTGCCGCTTTCTTCGCGCCCTTCACTTACATCCAGCCTGCTAGTAATAGCAAGACCGCCAAAAACCACAATAAATGCTTATCAGAGCGCATATTGTAGGAAGCAAATATTGCACCCACCAAACCTAAACCAATAAAAATAGTAGGCAAATGCAACATAGCCGTTGTGGCATTAATAATTTTATCCATACCGGGTAACATCACTAACAGCAGCCAAACGCCTAACGCCCATGCCACTAAAACCCAACGAATCACCCCCCAAGCCTCCACTAGATCTAATGGTTTGCTTATTTCATGTGTATCTGGCTGAGTCGGCTGAATCACTAACTCAGGACTAGAGGTATTGACTACTGGTTTTAAATGCCTAGGTGGTTTTAAATTTTGTTTAATAGCCATCTTAAAAACTCCTATTATTTATATAATTTAAAAAAAAGGCAGCGATATACGCTGCCTATAAGACCTCTAGTGGTTGGCCTAGAGATCAGGGCATTCGATCAACTTTAACTAATAAGCTTAAATGATAAAATCAACTGACTTTATTAATAACTACGAAATAGGCCAATCATTTTTCCTTGTACTTGTACGCAATGAGCCGGATAAATCATGGGTTGCATCTGACTATTTTCTGGATGTAATTCAATACGACCATCGGGTAAATAAAAGATACGTTTTAAAGTCGCACCATCCCCTTCGACATAGGCGACAACAATATCATTATTAACAGCTGTTTCTGCATGCTGAATCACGACATAATCGCCATCCATCACCCCAATATCACGCATAGATTCGCCTTGAACTTTGAGGGCATAGCGATTAGGACCTAAAAATAATTCGTTAGGGCTAATTTCATTTTTATCGAGGGCTTCAATGGGTTTACCTGCAGCGATTTTTCCTAAGAGTTGTAAGCCACTCGGAAAAAGCGAGGTACTCGGTTTAAGCCAAGCATTGGGAATACTATAAGCACGCTTACCTTCCGCAGCCTCATCTAAATAACCTAAGCTAATCAAGCTTTGTACATGTTGGTGAACGGTGCTACGTGTATTCAGACCTGCCTGACTACCAATTTGGTCAAGGGTGGGAGCATAACCATTCATCTCGAACAGTGAGCGTATCGTTTGTAAAATCTCCTGCTGCCTGCGTGTTAATTTTGACATTTTTTATCCTTCCCTTTTTAAACCGAACCAAACACGAACTTACTATACGAACTATAGGCGAACTTTACCAATCAAAAATTCTTAGGCTTTATTCGTTTTTTGTTCGCTTTTTCCGATGAGTGGTTGTTTTTAGAGTGAAAAGCTCAAAACCAATAGTGAGGATAACGGCGCAGCGGCGAAAGATTATTAATCACTAAAGCGACAAACAGCAGTAGTAAAACACCCAAAAGAATCGGCTCAAACACAAACCAATAACCTAATTCATGTACCCGCTCACTCCCTGCTACAGCAATCAGTGCAGTCCCCCCTCCGGGCGGATGAGTGGTACGTGTTAGATACATCAAAACAATAGCTGTCGAGACGGTCAAGGCTGAGCTAAACCATAAAGGCTCTGGCATTAACTTGTAGAAAGTCACACCAACTAAAGCACAAATCACATGCCCACCGACTACATAACGGGGTTGGGCAAACGGAGCACTCGGCGAGCCATATAAGAGCACAGCCGTTGCTCCAAATGAGCCAATCAGCAATAGATGATCCTGAGTGGTCAGACTGGTTAGGCTATCCATCCAACCCACAAGCGCAATGCCTAGAAAGCCCCCCATCCATGAGCATAAAGCATTACGCCAATGAATCGGATGAGGCGAATTATTACCCCCTCCTTTCATTTTACTCAGATAAACCTGCAGTTTGGCTAGTCGCATAGAAATCCCTTTTTTTGGGCATTTTAACGCTTCTAGAAAACACTGATAGTTAGCTAAAGGTAATAGAAACGCTAAGCTTATCCTGATAATTGGGAGAGAAAATACCTAGAAATTTTAATAACTAAACGCTGTTAACTCCATTTTTCCTACGCATTTCTCCCTTATGATCAGTCCATGAAAATGACAATCTTTGCTAAATTACTGATCACTATTCTCACTACTGCTTTGGTGGTGATCCTGTTCATGATGTTTTTTATGAATTGGAGCTTTCGCACGGGTTTTGCGGATTATCAATATCGGTATGATCTAGAGCGTGCACAGCGTTTAGTTGAGCGCTTGGAAGAAACTTGGGCAAGCCAAGGCAGCTGGGATAGTTTGCGTTTAGAGCGGCGCAATTGGTCAAGCTTACTGGCAGAAATTGGTGAGGGACGGTTTGCCCGTCGTGCAGAGCGTTTTGGAGACGATCATCATGGGCGTAGTCGGCAAAATACTAATCCCCCCCCGCCCCCTAATCAGAGCCTTGCAGGGCGTTTACGGTTATTAGATGAAAAGGGTCGGGTCATTATAGGAATGCCGAACCTATCACAACAGGATAAAACCACTAATCTAGCGATCACCGTTGATCAACAAACGGTCGGTTGGCTGCAAGTCATTCAACGCCCCTTGATTAATGATCAAATTGCGGAGACCTTTCGACGGCAACAAGCGCATAATGCGTATTTAATTGCCCTATTTGCTGTCGGCTTATCGGTACTCATGGCTTTATTAGCAACCCGTCAGTTTGTGCGTCCGGTCAAACGCTTAATGCAAGGGGCGAAAACCTTAAGTGCAGGTCATTACAGCACCCAAATTCCTGTCAGTTCGAGTGATGAATTAGGCGATTTAGCGCAGCATTTCAATCAACTGGCTGAATCCTTACAACGCCATCAAGAGCAGCGGGCACAATGGATTGCTGATATTTCTCATGAATTACGCACGCCTTTGGCGGTTTTACGCAGCGAAATTGAAGCACTGCAAGATGGGATTCGTAGCCCTACTCCTGAACGAATTCGTTCCCTACATACAGAAGTACTGTCTTTAGGTAAATTAGTGGATGATTTGCACCAGCTTTCGATGTCCGATGCAGGGGAATTAGATCGTTCAGAACTGGAGATTTTAGATCTGAATGAACTCATGCAGGATGCTCTGCAAAGCAATAGCACACGTTTTGCTAGCAAAGGTTTAGACTTAGCAGCACAACTACTAGAGCAACCCTTATTCATTCGTGCTGATTATAAAAGTTTGCGCCAAGTCTTGGGTAACTTGCTCGAAAATAGCTATCGTTATACCGATGCGCCAGGGCGAGTGGTGATTCTTAGCCAACAACAAGGCCAGCACGCCCTTGTAATTGTGCAAGATAGCGCTCCGAGAGTGCCCGATACGGCCTTACCGCGTTTATTTGATCGTTTATTTAGAGTCGATAAATCTCGTAGTCGAGCGTTAGGTGGCTCAGGCTTGGGTTTATCAATTTGCAAAAATATCGTCGAGAGTTTAGGCGGGCGGATTGAGGCTCGGCACTCGCCTTTAGGCGGTTTGGCGGTGTATCTTGAGTTTCCTCTGACCAATCTTAAGAGTTAAGCATGGATAAGCAAAAAAGCATTCTGATTGTCGAAGACGAACCAAAGCTGGCCGAGGTTTTGCAAGAATATTTGCAACAGTCGGGTTTTAAGGTGGCTTGGCTTGCAAATGGTTTAGAGGTAGTGACTTGGGTGCGTGAACAGCAGCCGGATTTAATCATTCTGGACTTAATGCTTCCTGGTAAAGATGGTCTACAGATTTTCCGCGAAGTCCGCCAATTCACAGATACACCGATTATTATGGCGACTGCCAAAGTCGATGAAATTGATCGTTTAGTCGGCTTAGAGCTAGGGGCCGATGATTATGTCTGTAAGCCCTATAGCCCGCGTGAATTGGTGGTTCGGGTGAAAAATATTTTGCGGCGGGCAGCAATGCCAACTCGTGAATTATTAGTAGAAAATGGGATTGAAATTGATGCAGAGCGCATGGAGGCTCGTGTCAATGGGCAAGCTTTGGTGTTGACACCCGTGGAATTTCGGCTTGTGCAGCAGTTTGTTAACAATCCTGGTAAGGTTTATTCACGCAACCACCTCTTGGATCATTTGTATAATGATCATCGGATTGTCACAGATCGTGCGGTCGACAGCCACATTAAGAATCTGCGCCGTAAGCTCGAAGCGGCTATTCCTGAAAAAGAAGTGATTCGTTCTGTCTATGGGGTGGGCTATAAATTTGATCCCACCGGCATAGACAATTAAAACCAATGTGGCAAAGAGACCGCGTTGCTAACAAGAACTACTAAGGATTGTATTTTAAATGCTAGAAAGACTTATTCGCTGGAACCGTTCTATTTGGTTTTGGCTCTTTTTAATTGTGCTGTGTATTGCTTTAGAGGCTTCCGCCTTAGTTTATCAATATGTGTTCTATTATGACCCTTGTGTCCTCTGTGTCCATATCCGTGCCTGGGTTTTAGGGATTATGCTGGCTTCAATTTTAGGTCTATTGCTACGCAAGCAGCGTTTAGGCTTAATTCTTTCAAATTTCTTAGTATTCGTTTGCTCTCTTGGTTTTGTGGAGCGCTCTTATCAGACTTTAGGGACAGAAATGGGTTTCGTGACAGGTGCTTGTTCGATGAACCCTAATTTCCCAAGCTTTTTAGCTTTAAATAAATGGCTGCCGAGCGTGTTTGAGCCGCTGACCTCTTGCGGTTATACCCCGTGGATCATTCCGCAAATTTTGTCAATGGCTCAAACTTTAATGGCGCTCTCGGTTGTGATGGCTTTGGGTATGTTATTGATGTTGATCGTTAGCTTACGCAACCCCACCGACAGTATCTAACCTTTAAAGGCTTCTTTTGAATTCAAGTACTCTAGCTCTGCTGGAGTACTTTCCCGCCCTAAAGCAGCATTCCGATGGGGGAAGCGTCCAAAGCGTTGCACAATTGAGCGATGATGCTCAGCAAAACGTGCATTCTCCACTAAACCCGCTGCAGTGAATAAACGTACAGAAGCATCCTGATCCTCCAAATGCTCGCTATGCATCAAGGGCATATATAAAAATGAGACCTGTTCGGTGGGCAGTTGCCGATCAAAACCTTGCGCGATGGCTCGCTTGGCAACTGCAACGGCCTGTTGTTCAGTTGAGAAGCTGCGGGCTTCACCGCGATACATATTCAAAGGAAACTGATCCAAGACAATGCAAAGTGCCAAGCAACCCTCGGCTGTTTGTTGCCAGGTATCCAAGCCACCAGTTTTAGCTTGTTGCCAAGTCGTTTCGAAGCGATCACGGATAGTGCTGTCAATCGCCGCTGTAGAATTAAACCAATGTTCCGACATCGGAGGGGTATACCAAAAATCTAAAATATCCTTGATCTGCATCGGTCGCTCCAAAACTTTATTTTTGATGGAAAAATCCATTATAAGCTAAGCGAGAACTAATTTTGCAATAGATCAAAGCGGCATATCGAAAGACTGATTTGGCTCAACCACATCTTTCAGCGCAGCCATCAAATCAGGTCATTTTAAAATTAAATCTCTAACCGTGCATCTTAATATATTATCTGATTCAGTTGCATTGACTGCATTTGAAATCACTAGGGTAACAAAAATAAAAATCACAGTATTTAATGTTTTTTAAAGCTTTCCATTCTCATCGTATATTCAATTTTTCATAAGCTTATCTAAATGGTTATTTCTAGTAGGTAGCTGATATTAACTAGAGTGGGCTTAGTTTTATTAACAAGATAAAAGGCTATGCTTTATAACCAGATGGCTAGTTAACTTGACTGTCTTCAATAGACAGACAGGATCAGGCGATTTTCCAATGTTTCTATACTTGGCTTATTGACTAAGGGCTTTCAAGGCACTCAGCCTCAGTCAACCCAGAAACTTTTTCTTGATAAGGGCATTATAGACCCACGACCAGCCGCTCTATAATAAGCCGATTTTCAACCAGCCCATTGGGCTATTTGTCGTCTAGGAATTGATTCATGTCTCACACTAATAAGTTACAACTCGTCAGCTTTAAAGTTTGCCCTTTTGCCCAACGGGCAGCCATTGCCTTGCAAGAGAAACAGGTTGCTTATGAAACCGAATACTTAGTACCCGGCGAAGACCAACCCGAATGGTTCAAGCAAATCTCTCCCTTAGGTAAAGTACCGGTTTTAGTCGTGGATGGAACGCCTGTGTTTGAATCCGCTGTGATTCTGGAGTATTTAGATGAAGTTTATGCACCGCAATTGCATCCAGCCGATCCTCTAGCCAAAGCACGCCAACGAGCTTGGATGGAAGTGGCTTCCGAATTGTTTAGTAAGCAATATCAAATGATTATCTCTAAAGAACAGTCAGGCTTTGAAACGGCTAAACAAGAATTACAAGCAGGCTTGGATCGAGTGGCAACCGCCTTAAGTACCGAAGAGCCGTTTTTTAATGGTCATCAGTTCGCGCTGGTGGATGTTGCCTTTGCACCTTTGTTTGTGCGTTTAGGGATTTTGGAGCAAGTTTTTAAATTGAACCTCCAAATCAATCCACGGCTACGCACTTGGAGCCGCGCATTATTAGCCAAAGACTCAGTAAAAAATTCGATGGTCGCAAATTTTGAAGAGGTGTTTATGATGTTTGTGAAGAAATCAGAGGGGTATTTGGTTAATAACCTCTAAGCGAAAGTCTTAGCAGAAGTGGACTAACTCACTTCTGCCTAAACAAACGCTCATAGTCCCAATCGCGTAAGCCAATCAATAGCGTAGAGCCTTTACGCTCACCAATCGGTAAGGTTGAATCCTCTTTGCTCATGGCATCAAACTCTTTGGCCAATTGTGCCATTTTGCGCTGAAACAGTTGATTGGAGCTGTCACTGAGCATGCCATTCATCACGAAAAGCTTTTCGCTACGCTTGCTAAAATGAGTACGAAAATATTCACTTTCAATTTTGGCACGAAACAAATTCATGATCGGACCATTTTCGCGCCATTTAAAATTGGGGGAGGTGAGGAGCTTAATCCGATTGCCGGGTTGTAACTCAATAATATGTAAGCGGTCTAAGTGAGCGAGATAACGAATACACTGCGGCTCAGTGAAATGATAATGCTTCAACATATCCTTCAAGCTCCAACGATTGAGCACGCAGACGGTGATCATCATCAGATTCAAATCATCTGCAATCTCTTTTTCCTGTGCTTGAGTCAGCTCACTAATACTGTGCTCTTGCTCAGTCCGCATTTCACGCACTAAATCAGTGATTTCTAAATCCATCAAAGCACAAATGCTATCGAGGCGTTGTAAAGAGACATTCTGCTCAGAAAACAAGCGCTTTACGCTCGCTTCCGATAATTCTAAGCAAGCTGCAACGTCTGCATAGGTCTTGTTATGCCGCTTCAGCAGTTTCTTGAGCATTTCAATCAGTTCAGCGGTTTGTGCCATCTTGGTTTACCTTTAGCCAGTTTCGCGTTTTTAGTTATTTTAGAGATATAAATATCGAAATATATCACTTTTTTAGATGTTCAATCTCGTCGATACTGCCGCCATTCGATTAGATAGAAGTAAAATCATGACACAAGATGACGAACAATTACATGCACTGGAGAGCAGTTACACTAGCTTAGCTTTAGATGAAGGCTTGCAAGCATTACGTGAACATTTCAGTGGACGGATTGCCTTTTCAACCAGCTTAGGTTTAGAAGATCAGGTCATTACCGATGCCATTTTCCGTAATCATCTTGATGTAGATGTGTTCACCTTAGATACGGGGCGTAATTTTAAAGAAACTTACGATACCCTCGCTGAAACGGTAAAGCATTATGGCCAACCGATTCGAGCGATGTATCCGCAAACCGAAGCGATTCAGCAATATGTGACAAATCAAGGCATTAATGCGTTTTATGAATCTGTCGAGCAGCGTAAAGAATGCTGCTATATCCGTAAGATCGAACCTTTGAATCGTGCTTTAGCGGGTGCTGAAGTTTGGATTACAGGGGTACGCGCTGCGCAATCTGATTTTCGTGCCAATATGAAGTTTTTTGAATGGGATGCGCAACGAGGCCTGGTCAAGTTCAATCCATTATTGAATTGGAAAACCAAAGATTTATGGGCGTATGTAAAAGAACATCAAGTGCCGTATAACAAGTTGCATGATCAGCATTTCCCCAGCATTGGCTGTGCACCTTGTACCCGTGCCATCGCAGTGGGTGAAGATGAACGTGCCGGACGGTGGTGGTGGGAAAACTATAACCAAGAATGCGGTTTACATGATGGAACGAGTCAACTAAGGAGTGCTGCCTAATGACTGCACCTATCCCAAAAGAGTGGAATGTTGTCGTGCCGAATGGTTCGGCGGTTGAGCATATTAAAGATCAGAGTAATTATTTACGCGGTAATTTAGTCGAGGATTTTCAAAACCCAATCACGGCAGCCGTCAGTGAAGCTAATGTGCAATTGGTGAAATTCCACGGCTTTTACCAACAAGATGATCGTGATGTCCGTTTGCAGCGCCAAGAGAAAAAGCTAGAGCCAGCCCATTCTTTCATGATTCGCCTGCGGGTGCCAGGAGGAGAATTAAGCGCTGAGCAATGGCAAAAGATGGATGCGATTAGTGATACTTTCGGCAATCACACCATGCGCATTACCACCCGCCAAGCGCTGCAATTCCACGGCATTATTAAGTTTGAGATGAAGAAAACCATCCAAGCCATGCATGCCGCTGCTTTGGATAGTATTTCGGGTTGCGGCGATGTGAATCGGAATGTGATGTGCACACCAGATCCGAGTCTCTCGCCTTTACATGCGGAGATTTTCCCGTGGGCGCAAAAGATTAGCGAGCATTTATTGCCACGCTCCCGCGCTTATCATGAAATTTGGTTAGATGAACCCGCTGGCAAGCGTTTAGTTGCAGGGGGTGAGGCCGAAGAAGTCGAGCCGCTCTATGGCAAACATTATTTGCCACGTAAGTTTAAAGTCGCGATTACCATTCCACCGTATAACGATATGGATGTGTATGCCAATGACATTGGCCTGATTGCCATCGCTGAAAATGGCAAATTGCAAGGCTTTAATGTTGCGGTGGGTGGAGGGCTGGGCATGACCTTTGGGCGCGAAGATACCTATGCGCGCTTAGCTTCAGTGATTGGCTTTTGTACCCCTGAACAAGTCTTGGAGGTTTGCTATCACATTGTGGGCATCCAACGGGATTTTGGCAATCGTCAAGATCGTAAGCTCTCGCGCTTCAAGTATACGATTGATCAATACGGCTTAGATTGGTTTAAACAAACCTTAAATATCCGTTTGGGATTTGATCTTGCCGCCGTACGCCCTTTCGAGTTTACCACTACAGGCGACCGTTTTGGTTGGAGTGAAACCACAGACGGTTTATGGCATTTAGGTTTGCGTTTAGAGTATGGCCGTATTCTGGATACGGAAACCCAGCAATTGAAAACCGCTTTATTGGAAATAGCGCAGTCGAATCTGTGTAGTTTCCGCATGACAGGCAATCAAAATCTGGTCTTGGTGAATGTAAAACCTGAATCCAAAACAGTGATTGAGGATATTTTGAAGCAATACGGCTACCAAGCGGATGCTAGTCATTTGTCAGGTTTACGTCGTAATTCGATTGCTTGTGTCGCCTTGAATACTTGCCCGCAAGCAATGGCCGAAGCAGAGCGTTATTTGCCTACTTTGATTAGTAAACTGGAAGTATCGTTGGATAAATATGGTTTGCGCCAAGAGGACATCAAGATTCGTATGACCGGTTGCCCGAATGGTTGTGGGCGTTCAGTCTTAGCCGAGATTGGTTTAATCGGCAAATCACTTGGGCGTTATAATTTATATTTGGGTGCAAGCTTTAATGGGGATCGCTTAAATACTTTATATCGCGAAAATCAGGATGAAAAAGCCATAATTAATACTTTAGACGAATTATTTTCTGCCTATGCTCAAACCCGTCGCCATAAAGAAAGCTTTGGTGATTTCGTACAGCGGACTGCAATCGCAGCCGCTTAATTCCTCACGGAAAGCTAGGTTGTATTGACAGCCTAGCTTTTACTCACTACATAAAGACTTTTACTGTTTGGAGATAGTTCAGTGAAAGCTTTATTCCAGTCTAGTTTATTGGGTTCGTTGTTAATGCTAAGTGCGGTCAGTATGGCAGCAGATTTAACGGTCACCCTGAATGCAGTCGATGACAAAGGCAGTGGTGGAGAGCTTGGCCAAGTCGTGATTAGCGAAACGGCTTATGGTTTAGTGTTCACGCCCAACTTGGCCGGCTTGCCTGCTGGTTTACACGGTTTCCATGTGCATGAAAATCCAAGCTGCGAACCCAAAGAAAAAGAGGGCAAGATGACAGCGGCTTTAGCTGCAGGTGGTCATTATGATCCTGCAAAAACCGCTAAGCATGATCTACCTTGGGGTGAAGGGCATTTAGGGGATTTGCCAGCCTTGTATGTCGATTCTGAGGGTAAAGCAACGAATCCTGTCTTAGCACCGCGTTTAAAACTCGCGGATTTAAGTGGACGTGCTTTGATGATTCATGCCGGTGGAGATAATCATTCGGATCATCCTGCACCCTTAGGGGGCGGGGGCGCTCGCATGGCTTGTGGGGTGATTCAATAGTTGTGAATCCCTCCCTTAGAACCCGCCACTGTTTCGCCCAATTGGTATTGCTAACAACAGTGGCGTGTTTTTCGGTGTTTAACGATAAGCTTTGATTTGTTTTAGATATTGTTTAGTTTTATCTAAACTTTGGCTTTTGCTAAGTGGGGCGAGGATTTTATCCCACAACGCAAAGTCGATTTCTTTTACATTAGCCCGTTGATCCGGGGCTTCTTTTGCCATATAAGCCAGCTCTTCATTCAACTCGTCCAGCATTGGAAGCACATAACGGCCTTTAGGATAACGCTTGAGATATTCCCCTGCAGTGACTTGGGCACGATAAGACATACATTCTACAAACCCTTCACATTCCCCGCCTAAGGTGGCATGCGCGGCTTGCCATGCAATAACATCCCCAACGGCTGCTGTTTTGTATTGATCAGCCAATTTCCATAATGTACGCGCATCGATATAATAACCCCCCGCTAGTTCATGATAAAACACTTGGCTACCCAAGGATTTTATCCAAGTGGAATACGGCGGTTTCTTGTCCTGCTCAGACGAAATGGCAGATAAACCCTGTTGTACTGCTTGCAGATAAGCGAGTTTCAGCTCCCCTGCAGCCTCCACTGATTTAGCTTTCGTTGCGGCTTGTTGTGCGAATTGGCTGATTTCGACGGCTTCATTAAAATTTAATAGCCCTGAGTCTAGTATCTTGTCAGGCTTGCCCAATTTGCTTCGGATTAATTGCACAGCCGCTTTATCAGGATTCTTGGCATCATAATCTTGTAGTAGCGCACCAAATACCCAACCTTTGATCGGTGTATTCACACTGTACCAATAATCTTTTTTTGCCCCGATGGTTTCTTGAGTCGCTGAACGCTGTTGCGTCACTAGAACCGTACCGAAGCTTAGTTTGCCGAGTTCAGTGGCCGTAGTTCTGGGCTGAGCACGTACTCTCACCCCTGTTCCGGCAGTAATTTTAGGCACTTGATAAGCAGTGTTTGTTTCTGCATAGCTGGGAGTAGCCTGTATCGTTAGGCATAAACCTAAGATGCTTAAAGCTTTAAAAATGAATTGCATGGAACTTGCCTCGCTCGCTGGTAATAGAGATTTTAGTATTAACATAGACCACAAGGATTTGCTTGGGTTACAACTAAAATTTCCCCTTGTTATTGAAGCGCTTCGTTTAGCGACTAGAGCCAAACCTAAGCTTCCGCTACAGTATAATTTTTACCATCTAACTAGGAAGAGAGAATGATGAAGGTCAGCGAAGCATTGCATGCTCGAAAATCTACCCGTGCTTTTTTAGATCAACCCGTCAGCCGTGAAACTATCGAGCAGATTCTCGAAGCAGCCCGTTGGGCACCCTCGGGCACAAACACGCAACCTTGGCAAGTCGCTGTGTTGATGGGTGCAAAAAAACAGGAGCTTCAGCAAAAAATTGAAGCAGCTTATCGTAACGGGGTAAAAGGTGGCATGGATTACGCTTATTACCCTGAAGAATGGAAAGACCCGTTCTTAGCTCGCCGTCGTGTTTGTGGCTTACAGCTCTATAGTGCTTTAAAGATAGGTAAAGAAGATAAAGAGCGCCGTGCAGAGCAATGGCTAGCTAATTATCGCGCCTTTGATGCACCGGTAATGCTGTTATTTTTCATTGACCGGATTATGGATACAGGTTCGTATTTAGATTATGGCATGTTCTTACAATCGGTAATGCTGGCTGCCGTTGAACAGGGGCTAGCGACTTGCCCACAAGCGGCCTTAGGCGAATACCCGAATATTATCCGTGACTATCTAGGCTATGATCAGAATCAAATAGTTGTCTGTGGGATGGCCTTGGGCTATGAGGATACGAGTGCCGCAATTAATAGTTATCGAACGGTACGTGAACCTGTTAGCCAATTTACTCAATTCTTAATCGACTAAGGACAGTTCTACAGCGAATCTCAGAAAATGCTATAATCCCTGCCATTTCATTGTTCGGGGATTATTAAACTGTGGACGTTGCCATTTTATTTGGCTTGATACTATTAAATGGCTTTTTTGCCATGTCAGAAATTGCCTTAGTAGCCGCTCGTAAAGCACGCCTACAAAGTCTAGCCCAACAGGGCGATCATGGAGCTGAGGTAGCTCTGCGCTTGGGTGAAGATCCCACTTTTTTCTTATCTGCTGTACAAATTGGCATCACCTCGATTGGGGTATTAAACGGTATCGTCGGTCAAGCGGCCTTAAGCCCGCCCTTTAGTGCTTGGTTACAAAGCTTAGGAGTTGAGGAAGACATCGCTAATCCTTTAGCGATTGGCTTGGTGGTGGTGAGTATTACTTATTTCTCGATTGTACTAGGTGAATTAGTCCCTAAGCGTTTAGGGCAAATGCACCCAGAAAGTATTGCACGTTTAGTAGCCACACCGATGTGGTGGCTGGCAATTATTACTAAACCATTTGTCATGTTATTGTCTGGCTCAACCCGTTTATTATTAAATCTACTGGGTGCAAAAGACGATGGCCGCTCCTCCGTGACCGAAGAGGATATTCATTTATTGCTTAGTGAAGGTTCTGAGGCGGGCGTTATTGAAGCTCAGGAACATCAAATGGTTCGCAATGTGTTCCGTTTAGATGATCGGCAAATTTCCTCCTTTATGGTTCCTCGCAGTGATGTCGCTTATTTGGATATTGAGCGTCCTTTAGAGGAAAATCTAGCCTTGATCCAGACCAGCCGCTACTCACGTTTCCCTGTGGTCAGTGGCAATTGGAAAGAAGTGCTGGGTGTAGCCAGTACCAGCCGTTTATTAAACCAAATGTTAGCGGGCGAACCGATTGATCTAACCAATAATTTACGTCCAGCCGCTTTTGTCCCTGAGTCGTTAACTGGGATTGAATTATTAGAAAACTTTAAAAACTCAGGTAGCCAATTAGTATTTATTATTGATGAATACGGTGAAATTCAAGGCATTGTCACCCTACATGATATGATGGAAGCGATTATGGGTGAATTTAAACCACAACATCAGGATGATACTTGGGCGGTACAGCGCGATGATGGTAGTTGGTTATTAGACGGGTTGATTCCGATTCCCGAATTAAAAGATCGCTTGGATATTCGCACTGTACCAGAAGAGGATAAAGGGCGTTATCATACTATTAGTGGCATGCTCATGTTGCTCTTAGGTCGCCTACCCCAAGAAGCTGATCATTGTGAATGGGAAGGTTGGCGCTTAGAAGTGATGGATATGGACGGTACACGGATTGATAAAGTCCTAGCCACTCGCCTTCAGCCTGAAGAGCCTTAAAAAAACAGAGTATCTACGGTTTTTTGCACTGCTTATTAGAACTGTAAACTACAATTAGCCTATAGGAAGCGTGGGAGTCTCTCTACAATGGAACTGTTGATTGGTATATCTCGCGAGGCACGCTTGCGAGTGATTGAACTTGGCAAAAATTGGAATCAGTTTCTCATTCTTGGTTGCATTCTGCTATTAGGTGGCGTGCTAGCGATTACGCTTCCGTTAACGACCTCTTATAATGCGGATCAAGTGATTGGTTGGACTTTTTTAGTGTGTGGTTTTTTTCAATTATTCCAAGCCTTGCGAGTGTACGGAGCAACCACTTTTCGTTGGTGGTTAGTGTTTGGAACAATGTTGGTGCTAATCGCGATTGCCGTTTTACGCAATCCATTAGCAACGATCAGTACCCTGCATCTAGTCACAGCCTTATTAGCTAGCTTAGGGTTATTACAAATCATTTATGCCTATCATTTACGCCCCGCCCGTGAATGGTCTTGGCTATTATTATCCGGTTTAATCAGTCTCGTACTAGCTATACTGCTAGTAACACCATTATTACCCGCTGATTTAAAATTGAGTACGCTACTTGCGGTTGAGTTAATTAGCTATGGTTTATGCTTAACGTTGATTGGCTGGGGCTTCAATACCATGAATGAGCGGCTTATTAAGCAAGTGATTTAGAGGATTGCTTAAATCACTTGCTTATCGTATTACTTTACTATGGCGCTCATACTCAGCAAACTCTAACCCACAAGCACAGTTTGCTTAGCTCATCCTTAAATATTCGGGAAACCAGAAAGAGCGATCAAAACCACTTGTAAGAGCAAAATCGCGACCAAAGGCGAAAGGTCGACCATGCCAATCAAGGGTACAAATTTACGAATGGGATCTAAGAGTGGAGCGGTTAAACTATCTAAAAGTGAACCCATTGGATTACCATAGCTATTCCCCACCCAACTCATAATCGCTTGAATAATTAATGCGATCATAAAAATCCAAACAACCGTACGCAATAAATCTGCTAAGACGGCTAATAATAAACCACCAAAACTCGCCTCAATCCCTTGAATACTCATTAACAAAATCACGGCCATGAGTTTTAAAGTAAATGCTAAGACTAAAGAAGCCGTATCAATTTTACCCATCGGTGGCACAAAACGACGCAAAGGCACTAACACAGGATTTGTGATTTTTACCAAAAACTGAGACAGTGGGTTATAAAAATCGGCGCGAACCAAGGCGAGTAGAAAGCGCAGCAATACCGCACCGATATACAAAGAGAACAGGGTCGAAATCAAAAAGACCGCAATATTTTGCAAAACCATGAAAGCTCCTATTCTAAATATTCGCCTGTGCTAATTCTTTTGAGCGCTGTTCAGCAGCTTTTAAAGCTTCAGCAAATAGAGGCACTAAACCACCGTTATTTAATTGCTTTAAAGCAGCCTCCGTCGTTCCCCCTTTAGAGGTGACCTGTTTGCGCAACTCAGCAGGCTTTTGATCACTTTCTAAGGCTAAACGAGCTGCCCCTAAAGCTGTTTGTACGACTAATAGCTGTGCATCCTCAGATTTTAACCCCAAAGTTTCCGCCGCTGCTTGCATAGCTTCCATCACTAAGAAGAAATAAGCTGGGCCACTACCTGAGACTGCGGTGACGACATCTAGTTTATCCTCATCCTCAAACCACAAGGTAATTCCAACTGTTCGTAATATGCTTTCTGCTAAACTCCGCTGTTCTTTAGATACCTGTGGGTTGGCATATAACCCCGTCGCGCCTGCTTTGACTAAGGCAGGTGTATTTGGCATACAACGCACAATCGGCAGCTGTCCACCTAGCCAAGTATTTAAAGACTCCTCACGAATCCCTGCCGCCACCGATACAAATAGTGGATGTTGCTTTTGTGCTAAGGCTTGCAAAGGCTCTAGTACACTTCGCATCACCTGCGGCTTAACCGCCAGTACAACCACATCCGCACCATCAATGACTTGCTGATTATCCGTACTAGTAAAAATTTGACTCCCATAGCTACGAATCACATCCAGCTGGTTTTGATCAGGGTCAGATACACGAATCTGCAGTTCGCCGGCATCTTGCAACATGCCCACAATCAAACTGCGTGCCATATTGCCCGCACCAATAAAAGCAACTGTGGTTAATTTCCTAGATAGTTGTGGAGTCATGGTGGTTTTATCTCTCTGCTCAAAAAGGGTGAATGAGTTTATACAGGAATCTTCAAAACAGCGCTAAACCTGTATAAAAAGCTTAAATCATGCGCATCGCCTTCATGAGAATGAACATCTCCCACAAGCGATTGCCTTGAGTTGATGAAAAATACACAGGTTGACGGAGGCCATTAAACTTCTTTTTATGGCTAATATTGCCTTGGAAAGGATAGAGATGATTGAGCTTACGATAGGCATATTTTAAGCCTTTCATGGTAAATTCATTATGACGAAAATGTTTACGCAACACATACAAAGGCATTAAACCCAACGAGACCTTTTGTATCCCTTCTTGCTCAAATCTGCGCATCGCTTCAAGAATAATAAATACACTAAGACCATTTGGTGCATCGGCCGTAATGCGGTCAAAATTATGGTAATAACCGATAATTTTCCCTTGCGAATACATGGGGTCAAAAATCGCTAAACCCACTAACTTGCCATTCTGCCGCGCCCAAAAGCAGCGTACATCAGGTTCATCGGCATTCACAAATGGGCGAGTCAGTAGGGTTAACTCTTTGCCACCTTTTTCTTGCATCCATGCTTTAGACAAAGCCTCAATTTCGTACCTATCACAAGCGGATAGTGCACGCTCTTCAACAATCACCCCTTCGCGCTCACATTTATTCCGCCACTGACGTAATTTAGAACGCTCTTTACCCGCTAAATCAAACGGGATTGGTAATTCTGTTTCTTGACCAAAATGATTAACTTCATACCCTAATTTTTCTAAAATCTGTCCAATAGGCGCGGAGCATTGCAAAACTATCACCCGCTGATGAAGAGCAATGAACCGCTGAAGTAAACCCTCTGCAGCTTCAGGCGCACAAATCGGGTCAGCTAAGATAATCTTCCGCCCCATTGGAGCCAGCAAAAAATGGCGAAACGGTAGATAAGCAATAAAACCAATGCCTTCTTCAAGATAATAATGCATACCTGCTTGCAAGCTTGAATAGCTTAAACAACCACGTCCATATTGCTTAAGATAAGGCTCAAGTCGCTGCCAATCGGGATGAGTCATTGTTGGCCTAAACTAATTAGAAAGCATGCATTGTCGAAGAAAGCCTCAAGAAGAGCAACTGAGGCTAATCTGATCAGCCCAAGCTGGAGGGTGATCGGCATAGCGCTCCATCCCTGCTTGCTCAGTAAAAGGCTGTTGTAGCAGCTTTAATAAGCGTTCAAGTTCGCTCGCATCCCCACGCTCAGCCTGCTCAATCGCTTGCTGTGCCATATAATTACGCAAAATATAAGCCGGATTAACACCTTGCATCTGCAATTGGCGCTCAGTATCCACCGAGCTTTCTTGTGCTAAACGCTGTCGATAGCGCTCAACCCACTGATCAAATGCAGTCCGCTCTAAAAACAAATCGCGGATTGTTTGCTCAAACCTATTAGCTGTCAGCGTTAACTGGCTTAAGCGTCGGAAGAAAATCGTATAATCCACTAAGTTTTGCTGCATTTTAATCAATAGATCAGCAATCAAGGCTTCATCTGAGGCAAACTCGGCTTGCAACCCTAATTTTGCACGCATCCCACTCAACCATGCTTGATCAAAGGTTGGTTGATATTGCCATAAAGCGGAGCGTGCCTTTTCCACCGCTTCATCAGGATCTTCGGCTAATAAGGGCAAAAATGCATGAGCTAAAGCATTCAGATTCCATAAGCCAATCGAGGGCTGTTGATCAAAGGCATACCGCCCCTCATGATCAGAATGATTAGCAATAAACTTCGGATCATAGACATCCAAAAACCCGTAAGGGCCATAATCAAGCGTTAGGCCTAGGATTGACATATTATCGGTATTCATCACCCCATGCTCAAACCCCACACATTGCCATTGTGCCATTAAATTTGCCGTGCGTTTGACCACCGTTTCTAACAACGCTAAATAAGGCTCAGCTTGTTGCTGCAAACTTGGGAAATGATTGACTAAGACAAAATCGGCTAATTCTTTGAGCTGTGCATATTGGCGACGATGAAAAAATACCTCAAAGCTACCAAAGCGAATATGTGAAGCGGCCATCCGTACTAAAACAGCAGCCTGCTCGATACGCTCACGATACACCTCTTCATCACTAATCAGCATGCATAAAGCACGGGTCGTGGGTATGCCTAAACCGTGCATGGCTTCTGAGCATAAATACTCACGCACGCTTGAGCGAATCACAGCGCGACCATCACTGCCCCGTGAAAAGGGCGTCGGCCCCGAACCTTTTAGCTGCAACTCAAAGCCTTGGGTCTCACCTAAAATCATGGCACGCCCATCACCGAGCTGTGGTACATAATGACCAAACTGATGACCTGCATATAACATAGAAACCGGCTGAGTACCGCGCCAAACTCGCTCACCATTCAAATAGGCAATTAAATTAGGATTTTGTGCCTCAGCCGGATCTAACTGAATCAATTGTGCGGCGGCCGGATTAAAACTTAATAAGCGTGCATTTTCCAAAGGCGTCGGGGCAACCCGCGCATAAAAATGCGCAGGTAGTTGCGCAAAACGATTATTGAAAGGTAACGTCTCGAGTGTATACATTAGCAAGTCATATAATCTTGTGGATCATCTTGATAGCCACCCTCTACCCCCTTAATCGCGACTGAGACAGCATTATGGGCATGTAAGCTTTCTAGGTGATTCACTCGAATCCAAAAATCCCGTACTGAAATATCTTCTGACATAGCTACTTTCAAACGGCGAGCGGCATCTTCACAGAACATCAGATTTGCTGCATTTAAACGTGCAAACTCCTGCTCATCTTCACGTTTGACCGCTGCTTGCACAGGTGTTTGTAAGGCATTTTCAATTCGATCAATCAAGCTAGTCAGTGGCAAATTACGGATCTTTTCCGCTAATTTGACTTTAACTTGCGCGGTACTGCGTTGACTGTGTGGCGTAGCGCTGATCCCTTGGGTTGTTCCTAACCAATCATAGACCTGATGTGCATTTACCATCCCTTCACCAAATTGGTCACGGAAACCTTCTTGAATCAATTGGCGAGCTAAAGCCGCTGAGCACGGGCAAGTTGATGAATAAGGCACTTCCACCTGCACTTCCAAATCAAATTGCTGGCCGCGTAAAGTCGCAGCAACCCGCACTGGATAATTTTTCCAACCCCGATTATCACTCACCAAAGAGCTACGCTTTTCAAAATAATTAAACCGACATTCAAGGTAGGCTGCCGTACTTAAGCTACCGTGCGAGTCGACAAACTGAGTCACCGTTTTCCGTAACAGCTCTGGGGTTAGCTCATGCATACTCAGCAAATTATCCAGCGCTAAGTACAAACGAGACATATGAATCCCTTTACTATGGGGATCCATTAAATTCACATAGGCTTGTACCCGTGCAAGCGTTTGAATTTTTTCGCCAGTGGCGTTAAGTACAAAGACCGGAATTTCGATAGCACTCATACCGACCCAGTTTAATGTACCTTTCGGTCCTGCATGCGGTTGGCTGGCAATATCTGGTAAGACACTGCAAGACAAATCCGTGCAGGCATTAGTTGCACTCATGGACAAGCTCCTTAACTTGAAGTTAATTGGGTATCAATGGGGACTAAGGTAACAAAACTCAAGGAGCTCTAGCAATTGACCTACTAGAAGGTAGCAGTATAGGGATCGGTAGTAAGATCAAAAATTTAAGCGTATCAAACCATTTTACGAGGGACATAAAAATAGCCCAGAATGCCATGATAAATCGGCCAAACTAATAAGCTACTTAAGAGCGGCATCCAATAGAGCAGACCTGCGCCCATAGTGCCAGTAACACCGCGAATCCAAAGATTAATGAGCATAAAAATGCCAACTACAATAAAAATCAAAGCAAACTGCTGTAAAAAAGCCTCTGCTGACATCCGTAAACTTAAGCGCACCGCAAAATAAGTAACTAAGACATAACCTAAGGCATGCTGACCCAACAAAGAATAGGAAATCGTATCGGCCAGCAGCCCCATGAAAAAGGCTATAAATAAATTCACATTTTGGCGCATCGCTAACGCCCAATGAATCAAGCTCAGTACTAAAAAATCAGGACGCCAATAAGCCCATTCGGGCGGCAAAGGCATATTATTTAAGCCTAAACCCAACAATAAAGTTAACCAAATCGCACCGGGAAAGCGTGGCAAATTCTCAATCATTGTGGCCGCTCCGCAGGTTTATTGGCTGCATTAGATTTATTGGCTGGCTTAGTTTCTTTTTTATTCGTCGCTGCAGGAGCAGCCTGCTCGGGAATAACCCCAGCACTAGGATTCACAGGTGGTAAAACGTCCGCTGGTGAAGGATTGATCCGCCATAGCAGCAGCACTTCTCGGGTATTGTCAAAGTTAATTAAGGGTCTAGCACTAATATTCGCAAAGGGGTCACCCGGAATATATTGCACACCATTAGGAATGACTTTAGCTACTGGAAAATCTGGTGGAAATAACATATCCAAACCTGAGCTAACGAATACATCACCATCTTGCACATTGCTGCCCGCGACGATACTTTTTAGCTCCAAAATATCGGATTTGCCTGTGCCGTTAGCAAGAGCGCGCATCCCTGTCCGCTGATTCCGTACCGGAATGGCATGTTGGCGATCCGTTAGTTCCATCACTTTAGAGCTAAACGGCGTGACCTCAACCACTTGCCCATAAATGTTGCCACCCTCAGCCAATACTACTTGCTTTTCGTGGACTCCATCACGTGAACCTTTATTTAAAGTCACGACTTGGCGACCCCGCTCATCAGCGGCGGCGATGACTTCAGCCATTGTAAACGTGTATCCTACACGCTTATCAACTTTCAGTAACTCACGCAAACGAGCATTCTGCTGCTCTAGCACTTGCATATCCCGATATTGTACCGAATATAAGCGCAACTGCTCTTTTAAAGCCGCATTTTCACTGGCTAAATGGGATTGATTAGAAAAAAAGCCTGTTACCCGACTATAGAGATAAAACGGGGCATCAACAATGGCTTGTAAAGGATAAGCAACAATCGAAAAACCAGTGCGTATGGGTTTGGTGGCAGCCGGATTTCGATAATCCACTGCCATCAAAGACAAAGCGGCTAGTAACAGCAATACAAACTGAAAGGATAAGCCCGGTGTTGCGTGATGATCAGTATCGTTAATGGCAGTCTAAGCTCCCTATTATCTACCTTGAAACTGACTGCTAAAGGTCATTATTAATATTATTCAGCCAGCCCTAACGCCTAATCAGTCGCAAGGAAGGCATCACCTTCTGCTTCAAGAATCTCTAGAATCTTACCGCCACCGCGTGCCACACAAGTTAAAGGGTCATCTGCAATCACAACGGGAATACCAGTTTCTTCCATTAATAAGCGATCCAAATCCCGCAATAAAGCACCACCACCAGTGAGCACAATCCCACGGTCAGCAACATCTGCACCTAACTCCGGTGGAGTTTGCTCTAAAGCGGTTTTAACGGAGCTGACAATACCAAATAACGGTTCTTGTAAAGCTTCGAGAATTTCATTGCTCGTTAAAGTGAAAGCACGGGGTACCCCTTCTGAGAGATTCCGACCTTTAACTTCAATCTCTAATAATTCTTTACCCGGATATGCCGAACCGATTTCACATTTAATCCGCTCAGCGGTGGCTTCACCAATCAGCATACCGTAATTACGACGCACATAGCTGATAATGGCTTCATCTAAACGGTCGCCACCGATGCGTACTGAAGCCGAATAAACGATCCCACGTAAGGACATGATAGCAACTTCTGAAGTACCGCCCCCTATATCCAAAACCATCGAACCAATCGCCTCATCAACAGGAATACCTGCACCAATCGCAGCCGCCATCGGCTCTTCGATCAAATAAACCTTACGCGCACCGGCACCCAAAGCAGAATCTTTAATCGCCCGCCGTTCCACTTGAGTGGCACCACAAGGGACACAGATCACAACACGAGGGCTTGGACGCAGAATACGACCCGAATCAACCTTACGGATAAAATGCTGCAACATTTTCTCAGTATAGGTGAAATCCGCAATCACACCATCCTTCATCGGGCGAATCGCGGTGATGTTCTCAGGGGTACGTCCTAACATTTTTTTGGCTTCCGCGCCAACGGCTTCAATAGACTTAGGACCACCCGGACCGCGATCTTGCCGAATAGCCACAACGGAAGGTTCATTGAGGACAATGCCTTTTCCGCGCATATAAATGAGGGTATTGGCTGTCCCAAGATCTACTGAAATATCATTGGAGAATAAACCAGAAATGGCTTTGAACATTGTTGTAAAGTCCGGCAAAAGCTAAATTATGAGAGAGAGACCGTGAAGTTGTCCTTAATGGTCCTTGTTATCCATGCCTCAAATCAGGTTGGCCCAAATTTCCTGCGCAAATGTAGCAACCAGAAGGGTTTTGGGCAAGCCAACTTATATGATAAGTTCACTAGCCATCTTTCCCAAATAGGCATTGCGCGGGAATTTTATCACACACTGACACGAAAGGTAGTAGCTACAAGGCTGATTCTTGCATGATAAAAGATATTTTACGTCGGTTTATTCTCGAAAAAGCGAATATTCGCGGAGAATGGGTGCAGTTAGAAAATACTTGGCATCAACTCTTAGAACGCGCTGACTATCCCCCTATTATTCGTAATGTCTTAGGGGAGGCGTTAAGTGCTGCGGTGTTATTATCCGCAACGGTTAAACACAGCGGCTCACTCATTTTACAAATTCGAGGCGATGGCCCAGTCCCGCTATTGGTGGTACAAGCCACACCTCAAGGTGAAGTCAGAGGCTTAGCTCAATGGACTAGCCTACCGCCTGAGGCGAGCAACCTACCTGCTATTTTTGGTGCGGGGCATATTGCCATTACCTTAGAAGCGGCTAATAGTCATGAGCGCTATCAAGGCATTATTGCTTTAGAAGGCGACAATCTAACCCAAGCTTTAGAGCAGTATTTTGCCCGCTCCGAGCAATTACCGACTCGTTTATGGCTGACATCTGACCACAATACCTGTGCGGGCTTGCTCTTACAGCGACTCCCTGAAGATAAATATGCCAATCCAGAACAATTAGACGCACAACAGGAAGATTGGCAGCGAGTCTCTATGCTTTTGGATACACTAACAGCGGAAGAATTACGCGAGCTACCTGCTGAAGATTTGCTCTATCGCTTATTTCATGAAGAAACACCCCGTTTATTTGATCCAAAATTAATTAAGTTTCATTGTAACTGTAGTCAGCAAAAAATTGAGGCGATGCTGCGCTCTTTAGGCGAGGACGAAGTACAGTCTATCCTTGCTGAACAAGGTAAGATTAGTGTGACTTGCGAATTTTGTAATGCTAACTATTCGGTTGATTCCGTTGATGCAGCCCGTCTTTTCACCGAAAACGTGGTGGATTTAGCAAATACCACCCTCCACTAACTCAAGAAGCTAACACTATGCGCGTTTTAATTGTTTATGCTCATCCCAATCCTGCGAGCTTTAACCATGCCATGCTTGAATATTGCCAAAAAGGTTTAATCGCTGCAGGTCATGAAGTACGGGTCAAAGACTTATATACCGAAAATTTTGATCCCGTACTCCGCGCACAGGATTTAGCGAGCTTACAAACGAGAGTGATTCCAGAAAAAATCGCGCAGGAGCAAGAAGCTTTGTTATGGGCGGAGGGCTTAGTATTTATTTATCCGTTATGGTGGTATGGTCGCCCCGCTATTTTAAAAGGTTGGTTCGATCATATCCTCACCAATGGGGTGGCTTTTGCTTATTCTGCTGAAGGCCCTATGGGTTTACTTCAACATAAAAAGGCTTTAGTGCTGATTACAGCAGGTAGCGATAAAAGCTTTTTTCAGGCCAATGACTCGGAAAATTTAATTCATCGCCCTATGACCGATGGCACACTTTCATTTTGTGGGATTAAAAATATTCAATACGAAGTTTTTTATAATGTTCCCACCTTGCCCTTAGAAGAACGCGAAAAAATTCTCCAGCAAATTGCTGCCTTAGGAGCAAACTTCGATGCTTAACTATCGTATTTATGGGCAAGTTGATAAGCACCAATCCCCTCTTATTGTCCTACATGGTTTACTAGGCTCATTGGATAATTGGCATACTTTTGCCAGTAAGCAACAAACTGAACGTTGTATTATTGCGATCGACATGCGTAATCATGGCAACTCTCCCCATGTTGAGGGCATGAATTATCGCTTGATGGTGCAAGATGTACTGGAGGTTGCTAATCATTTACAGCTCCAGTCCTTTGATCTTATGGGGCATTCAATGGGGGGTAAAGCGGCTATGTGGCTTGCTTTAGAGCACCCCGAGCGTTTAAAAAACTTGATTATTGTGGATATTGCCCCTGTTAATTATCCCCCCCGCCATCAAGCTATTTTACAAGCCATGCTCACCATGCCTTTAGCGAGTTTTAAAAGCCGTAAAGAAGCTGATACTTGGCTTGCCCCTACCATTCAGCAAGCATTTGAGCGTGCCTTTTTGCTGAAAAATCTCAAATGGGATAGCAATGGTAAATTTACTTGGCAATGTAATCTCAGCGAAATTGCACGCCATTATTTAAGTATTACCGCCTTCCATGAAACCCCACTACGTTATCACGGTGCAAGTTTATTTATTGGGGGTGGACAGTCAGATTATCTACAAGCGGAGCGCTGGCAAGTAGCACAGCTTTATTTTCCTAAAGCAAGCTTAGTGATGATTGAAGAAGCTGGGCATTTACCGCATGTGCAAACACCAGATATTTTTATCGAATATGTCAATAAGATGCTGAATCGCTAAACACTAATTTCGGCGAGCCAATTTTCTTCAAGCTGCTGCAATTGCTCTAATTCACTGACACTAAAACCCGCCTGCAAGCGCCCTTCGGTATAAAAAGGCCCCCGTACCGGTGCTTGCAAAACCTCGCGTAATAATTGCCGGAAAGTGCTTTCTGGCTCTAACCCCCGCAATTCACAACAATAACGATACCAATGCGAACCCATCCGCACATGACCGACTTCATCACGCAAAATAATTGCTAAGACCTCCGCAGTGCGGGTATCCCCCACTTCTTGTAAGCGAGCCATCATCGGCGGAGTCACATCCAAACCACGCGCCTCCAAGACCCTTGGAACTAAGGCCATCCGTACTAATACATCATGATCTGTTTTTAAGGCATGTTCCCACAAGCCATTATGAGCGGGTAAATCACCATAATCAGCACCTAGCTCACGTAAGCGAGTACGCACTAAAACAAAATGATAAGCCTCTTCTGCGGCCACTTGCAGCCAATCATTATAGTAAGCATCTGGCATTTCACGAAAACGATACACCGCATCCAGGGCTAAATTAATGGCATTAAATTCAATATGGGCAACCGCATGTAATAAGGCAATCCGCCCTTCTAAATGATGCAATTTGCGTTGTTTCATTTGCTTAGGCAAAACTAATTCCGGGCGCGTAGGTCGACCTGGTGACTCAATTTTCTGGGCAGGCTCGGCCTGAGGTGAACGAATTAGCTCACCGGCTAACCAAGCGGCTTGGAGTTTAGGTGCTAACTTAATTTTCTCATCGGGAGCACTTATTAATAAGCAACTTAAAGCGGCAGCATACAGATCATTATCTAAATTCATTAAAATTTCGCGTGGCGAGTGGAAATCCAAACCCACAAATTCTACTCTAGCATATCCCGATTCACTACCCGTTGATAAATATCTAACACAGGCCGGTGAAGCCCAATCGATTCAAAAACGATCTCATCACCCAAATAATAAGATGGTTGCCAACTTTGACTCCGGCGCAACACTTCAATCTCAACAAAATCTTGTTCAATTAAGGCATACTCCATGAGGCTGGGTAGTTGTAGATACTCTAAGCGTTTAATTTCTTTATCCGTTTTGCGAGTACTATGTGACATAACCTCGATTAAGAGCAGCGGATTAGCAACGAATAGTTCATTCTCAGCATGCGTTTGGCAACTCACCATGACATCAGGATAACGATAGCGGATTGCACTAGTTTGTAACAACATATCAATACTAAAGACATCGCAAGACCGCCCCAACAAATGATTACCCAATAAACGTACTAGATTACTGGTGATCCGATTATGGTTCATACTTGCCCCTGCCATAGCGTAGACTTGTCCGTCGACATACTCGTGGCGAAGCGGCTGGTTTGACTCATTGTGCAGATAATCTTCAACCGCAACTAAGCTGACTTGCTGGACTAATGACATTACCAATACTCCATGACTGCGTAGCTCTTCATAAGCTTATAATAGCTAGCTTACACAAAAACAAAAAACCACCGCAGCTAAGTTTTTAGTGCAATAACCAGATCCATGACATTCGTACCTGTTGGCCCTGTGGTAATTAAATCACCGCTCGCGGCCAGAAATGTACCTGCATCGGCTCGCTGTAAGCAAGCCACTGGATCAAGATTTTCCAATTGACCGCGTACCAATGTTTGCCCATCGACTAAAGCACCCGCATCTTCAGTGCCCCCATCGATACCTGAGGTGGCAACCGATAGGAGCGTAATCTCTGGATTATGTGCTAAAGCAAGAGCAGCGGCCAAGGCAAAATGTTGATTACCCCCTTCTCGTCCTGAAGGGATTGCCCGATTTACTGTCGATGTCCCACTCCAAACATAGATGCCTGCAGGCTGTTTTTTTAGGAAGGTGACACAGTTTTTAGCCGTTTCAACAGATTCTAGATTCAAAAACTCTGGCATGATGTGGATCGGTAGTGCTGGCTCTGCAGAATTTGACGACTCTAGCCTTGAGGCCTGTATCGCTGCTAGCATTTGCTGACTATTCGCCACTATTTGCCAAGTAAATGCCTGATTAGGTGGGGCTGGAAATAAAAATCCCGAACCGATGATAGCTGGATCATCATCCACTACATCCGATATTAATAAACAAGAGACGGGGCGCTTACTAATAAATGGCCACAACTTCCCGCCCTTAATACGAGAAGCCTGTTGATAGAGGGCATTCATTTCCACAACAGATGCTCCCTCAGCTCGTTTAATTTGAATGGCCGTTTGTAATTTATCTAAGCTCCAAGAGTCCTCTAAAACCTCACATAGACTCGAAGCACCGCCCGAAACTAGCAAGAGGAGGGGTTCATTCGCAGGCAGCTGTGCTAAATACTGCAATAGAGCTTGCCCTGCTATTAGTGAAGACTCTGCGGGTATTGGATAGGCAGCTTCTAAGACCGTAAGTTGACGATTCGCTAATAATTCAGGAGAAAAATGCCCATACGGACTAATCAATAAGGCTGTTTTAATGTCTTTATCTAAATAGCGCTCTACACCTTGATACATAGCCTCTGCTGCTTGCCCAATAGCAAGGACATGGCAAGCTGCCTGTGTTCCCGCTGCCATGAGTGCCTGATAGACCGCATGATCCCCTCGTACAGCCTCAAGGCCGAGGCGATACAACTCCAGTAATTGTGTCGCTGCCTGCATGAGAGTCTCCGAAAACTGAGGAATAGAAGTCTAATTTTAGCCTTGAATACGCTAGCGCATGCCATTAAATAAAAAACCACCCCATATAGATTTGGGATGGTTTTTAGTGAGACCCGAACGTTAAGGTTTTAATTCTTTGTTAAACAACTGGTATCTGTGCCATAAGGACTGACTGCATTAGGTGGAGCAATTTCACAAGAACTGACATCAGCGGCAAGTACGGGTAATACAAAATCTGTTGATTCAATATACTCCGTTCCAGAGACCACGATACGGGCGGTCAAGCGAACTTTGTTCCAATACGCTTGGCTTTGTGGATAGATCACGGTCGCTAAAACTTTGCCTTCCGCATCTGTTACCGCACTTGTTGTCACAGTAGCCGCATGAGTGGGTTCTAAACGACCATTCCCATTTAAATCCTCGCCCGCATCTAAGCCGCCATCTTGGTCAATATCTTCAGAAGGGCAAATCGCCGTTTGAGAAAAAGTAGGCTTAGTCGTGACTACCCCCCCGATAGTAGTTCCGCAAGGAATAACGCCACCTTTGGCATAATGGGTAGGGACTAAGGCAAAGTCTACTTTCTTATCTTTGACTGGATTACCTGCACTATCCGTTACAATCACCCCGAAGGATTTTTTATAGAAAATCCCTTCTTCATTAATCTTTTCATCTTCCCCTAAGACAATCCGTAAAGCCTGCCCTCCGACAGTCAAACTAATATTATCAGTCAGCGGTGCGGCATTAGGATCTGACAGGCGTAAAATGCTGGTAATTTTAACCCCATCCTTAGCACTGCTTGCATCACCGGCTGTATAACCAATCGTTGCTTTACCTAATGAGTCTGTAGTTGCTTTTGACTCATTTAATTCGCCCCCGACGGTATCTTCTAACTTAAACTCAACTAATTGATTTTTAACGGGATTATCTGCTGAATCTTTTACTATAGCGATTATATTAGTACTACTTTTTGGAGTAATAAGCTCTTTTTCAACTTGGACATTTAATACTGCAGGTGTAGTAGCAACGAACTCCCGAGTTAAACTGGTTGAAAGCCCTGTACTCACATCCGTTGCGGTAATCACCGTACCACCCGCAGTAGCTGAAGTCACACTAAAGCTTGCCTGACCTTGGGTATCCGTGACAATTTGCAAAGGAGTCAGACCACGAGTGGCGGTGATTTTGATCGTTTTATTGGCTTGAGCGATGCCATTATAAGTCCACTTGAGGTTAATCGCTTCAGCTGTACCGACTTTAATCTCAGTATTCGCGCTGGTAATGGTAAAATTATCCCCCGAAATATCTAAAGTTTTAGAGCTACTCACCCCTAAAGCCGAGACAGTAATGGTATCTGTACCACTCACCGCTGCATTAACTTTAAACTGAACTTCACCATTCGCATCGGTCACGAAACCCGAACCGGAAACGGGAGTCAGCGCATTATTCAAGCTTGAATGCACACTGACGGTCTCATCCGCAAGCGCTTTACCGGCTGAATCCTTGAGTTTGGCTATTAGGGTAACGGGTGTATTTAAGGCAATCCGTGTAGGGCCATCTAAGACTAAGCTAGTACCAGTAATAGCAACATCCAAGGTTTTGACTAAAGTTCCAGACTTAATGGTGACGGTGACTTTACGATTTTCTGGATTTCCTAAGCCCGGTGTTAACTTGGCCGTTTTGACGGCGCTAGCGGCGGTTGTCGTATCGGCTTCAATAGTCGCTGAGCTATCGACTGAAAACTGTACGTTTGCAGTTTTCAAGACATTATTATTTGCATCTTTAGCCACCGCTGAAATAATGACTGGGGTATCCCCACTCGAGGCTAATTGCCGAGAACTCGCGGCAACCTCTAAATATTTAGCGCCTGTATCCGTGGTAGTACCGCCTGAACCACCCGTATTCCCACCGGATAGCTGGTTGCCATCCCCACCGCCACAACCCGCTAATGCCAATAGACATAAAGTCAAAGCACTGCGTTGAAAAATCTGCTTCATACACTACTCCCTTTGTTATAATTTTTATCAGTAGATTCAAAGATCTTATTTCATAGTAATTACTTATTTCAAGATAAATAAGATAAATGATGTAAATGATATTTTTTAACTAATGCAGCTCCTACACATCTCTGGCAGACTATGGATAATTTAGAAAAATGCGACAAGGAGCTGGTTTATGTTTGACTTCCCCGAGCGTTACCGTGTGCCCTTTGATGGCTCATTTAAGCTGGATAAAGCGCAAACCACTGAAGAGCACCATAAAACTGAAGAAGAACTGGAAGATCAGTTAAAAAAGCTCGTTAAAAAAATTGATAAGCTCCAACAAACACTCTATGCGGAGGATCGCTATGCACTTCTGTTAGTCTTCCAAGCGATGGATGCAGCGGGCAAAGACAGTACGATTCGCGCTATTTTAAAAGGGGTGAATCCAGCGGGTTGCCAAGTGTTTTCCTTTAAACAACCCTCGGCCGAAGAGTTAGATCATGATTTTTTGTGGCGTACCGCACGTTGCTTACCTGAACGTGGGCGGATTGGGGTTTTCAATCGCAGTTATTATGAAGAAGTTTTAGTAGTACGGGTTCATCCTCAGTATTTAGCGGCGCAAAACCTACCTTCCTATAACAAACTTGAAGACTTATGGGCGGAACGCTATGAGTCTATTCGTGATCATGAAAAGCATTTAGCCCGTAATGGTACAGTGATTTTAAAATTCTGGTTGAATGTATCCAAAGCAGAGCAAAAAAATCGTTTTCTCTCTCGCTTAGATGAACCCGACAAAAATTGGAAATTTTCAACCAGTGATGTGGTCGAACGTCAATCTTGGGAGGCTTATATGGCCGCGTATCAAGATGCTTTGCAAGCCACTTCCAGCAAACATGCACCTTGGTATGCAATTCCGGCGGATGATAAAGCCTATATGCGGGTAGCTGTGGCAGAAACGATTGTGAATACCTTAGAAGCGATGCATTTAGAATACCCTACAGTTCCTCAAGCAGAACAAGCCAAATTCGCTGAAGCACGGCGTTTATTAGAAGCTGAAGGCAAAACCTAATGAAAACTTTATTCCCTGCAATTCGTGATAATCGCCATTTCTTTTTACCAGTAGACTCCATGCATACATTGTATGTCGAAGAATCGGGTAATCCCGAAGGTTTACCTGTGGTATTTTTACATGGTGGCCCTGGCTCCGGCTGTGAAAGTTGGCATCGGCAATTCTTTGACCCTGAACGCTATCGGATTGTGTTATTTGATCAGCGGGGTTGCGGACGCTCTACTCCTCATGCCGAACTGACCAATAATACCACTTGGCATTTAGTCGCTGATATTGAGCGGATTCGCCAAGAGTTAAAAATCGATAAATGGGTTGTATTCGGTGGATCGTGGGGTTCAAGTTTAGGTTTAGCCTATGCACAAACACATCCTGAGCGGGTTGCAGGTTTAATTCTACGCGGTATTTTCCTGTGTCGTCCTCGGGATATTGATTGGTTCTATCAAGATGGGGCGAGTTATATCTTCCCCGATTTTTGGCAAGATTTTATTAGCCCTATTCCTGAGGCAGAGCGGGGTAATTTGCTGCATGCTTATTACAAACGCTTAACGGGGCAGAATGAAATTGCTCGTATGCAGGCAGCTAAAGCTTGGTCGATTTGGGAAGGACGTACCGCCAATCTATCTCCGAAAGAAAGCACCGTTGACCATTTTTCTAATCCCTTCACCGCCATGAGTGTGGCAAGAATCGAAGCGCATTATTTTATGAATCGGGCGTTCTTTGAGCCAGATCAGCTACTCAAAAATGCTTATAAGCTTGCTAGTATTCCCGGCATGATTGTACATGGGCGCTACGATATGATTTGCCCCCTAGAGCAAGCCTATGCCCTGCATGAAGTTTGGCCTAGTGCAGATTTTGCGATTATTCCTGATTGCGGGCATGCCGCAAGTGAACCGGGTATCCAAGCTGCTTTAGTCAATGCCACAGAGTTTATGGCGGATCAATTAGCATGATTGGCTTAATCCAACGGGTGCTTGAAGCTAAAGTGGTGGTTGATCAGCATACCGTCGGAGCTATTCAGACAGGACTCTTAGTCTTATTAGGGGTAGAACGTGATGATACCGAAGCACAAGCTAAGCGCTTATTAGAGCGTATCCTAAATTATCGGATCTTTGCAGATTCTGCAGGGCGTATGAATCGGTCTTTATTAGAGGTTCAAGGGGGCTTATTAGTCGTGCCTCAATTCACGCTGCCTGCTGATACGCAAAAAGGTAATCGTCCAAGCTTTACACCGGCTGCACCCCCTGAGTTAGGTAAATATTTATTCACTTATTTTTGTGAGCTAATCCCAGCTCAAGGCTTGGAGTTACAATCCGGTATTTTTGGAGCAGATATGCAAGTGCATTTAATTAATGATGGCCCTGTCACTTTTTGGCTTACGACCTAAAACCTTTAAAACTGATTAAATCCGATGCAGCAACTTATTCTCAAGAGTGGGTTCATAAGTTTAGTCTGGTTAGTCTTACAGCTCAGTGCCTGTAGCGAGCAAGAAAAACCTGCGACGCCAACCACCACAACCACACCAACAACTCAACCGCTCATCACGCAGAATATGCACACGACGAATACAATGAGTCCCCTTCCTGAGGAACGCCCACCGTCACCTCCCTCTCAAACTCCTGTGCCTCCGCCAATGACTGAGATCACTCAAACCCAAGCAACTACATTGGCTAAAGAGGAACAGGAAAACGAAGAAGAACAAGAGCCAGAATGTGAATAAGCTAATTAACCTGATTTCGGGATACGCCGAAACCTGTCATACAAAAACAAGAATAGGAGTATCAAAAATCCGAAAATACAAATCGAAAAACTTATAAACTTCAGAACTGTCCAATGAGAAGCATTGATAACAACCGAATCCGCTAAACTGGCTGGGTCGGTGGTCAGCATCTGGGTAAAGGCAGCATTTTCGAGATAGTCAAAAACCGCACCGGCAAGAATAGCAACCGAAAACACCCAACCCCAAGCCCCCCTATTGAGCCAGAGCAGGGCAATAACCCATGTCGAAGCATACAGAATCGGGAAAATTCGATCTATTGCCAACATCTGATCCTTGTACATTTCGATCTGTTCGGGACTTAATGCTGATAAATAGAGCTTTGCATCCTGCGGTGTATAACCAAAAAGAAGAAGGTCAAATGGCCTCAACACTGTGCCATTCACCACCACAGTTAGTTTTGGTACATACCAAAAAGACAAAACAACAAAGAAACCCACGGTTGTTGCAAGCAGCAACCAATAGAGGCTTCTAGCATATTTCATGGTTATCATCGGTTATACTCGGTCAAGAAATTTTGCTTAAATTTTTTCACGCATTATCGCATCAATTCTACATCGTAAACGTTCACAAGCAC
>JBJOOT010000007.1:0-47211 GCA_046051185.1 Pseudomonadota bacterium
TTTAGGTACAGTGGCAGATCTCACGGATAAGGTGGCTGGCGAACAACAGGCGGTGGTCGCTGCTGATACACAAATTAGCTCTGAGCTATTAGAGCGTATGAGTGAGCATTATTTAAAACTGAAAACAGTGCTAGATGAATATGCTGAAACCGGTTATGACCGTACTGAGGAAATCTTCTTTGGTAATGGACAAAGTGGGAGTGAATTAGGGGCTGCGCGTGAGGTAGCACGTAACTCCTTAACTGCTTTGGCAAAAGCACAAACCGAATTAGCCGCTTTCCATCAAGAGGCGGGCAATTTTGCGCATTTGGAGGAAGTCTCCAAGATTCTGCGGGGTATTTCTGGGGCTTTAGATATTCTAGGTCATCAAGAAATTCAACCCCTCGCTCAAGGCGTGAAAGCTTATCTGAGTAAAGACTTACAAGTTTCTAAGCGTAAGCCTGCGTTAGAGGAGATTTATTGTGTTGCGGATATAATGACTTTGCTAGAGGCAGCCTTGTCATGTATTAACAATAATGAAGATCACTTACCCTTAGTACCAGTTGGGTTTGATAAGCTACGTGAGTTAGATGATTATACCAAAGTAGATTTGTTAGAGGCGGCTGATCTTGCTCAAGGGCAGGCCGAGTTAGAGAATAAAAAAAAAGCCAAACAGCAAACACCCTCGACACTTTACCAGAAGTTACGCAATCAGCGCCTACTGACAGAAGCTTAATACCAGCTACTACACCGATTATGACTCCAGCTGCCGTTTCTGAAACGAGCAGCTTAAGTACAGAGCTTTATGATTCGTCAGCTTTACGTGAGAAGGTTGGCGATGACATCTATGAAATCTTCGTAGAAGAAATCACTGAAATCCAAGCTAATTTCCAAGAGTGGATTCCACAGTGGCTGGAAAATCAACAATATTCTGAGCTGCTGAAAGATATTCGCCGTGGCTATCATACTTGTAAGGGCAGTGGACGAATGGCCGGTGCTTTAGCTCTCGGTGATTATGCTTGGGCGCATGAATGCATGCTCAATCGAGTTTTAGAAAAAACTTTACCCATTAATGCGCGACTCGGTGAGCTTTTAAATCAATCAACCCATTATCTAACTAAGCGCTTGGATTTTTTTCTAACGGCAACCCAAACCGATGAAAATGCTAAAGCTGAAATTAAAAAGGTTGAAGATTTTATTCGTGATCCGAATATCGTCTTGAGTACCGAGCCTGATTTACTCTTATTTGATTCCATTATTCAATTAGAAGACAAAGCCCTTGCCAGCACCGCAGAAGAACTCAGCCCTGAACCCTCAAATGCCGCATTTATTATTACCGATGCTGAGATTATTGATGAAACACTGCCGAGTTTCTCTGCTGAGCTAGAATATGCCACAGATTTTCTAAGTCCAAGCCACGATGATGGTTCTGATGATAGTTTCTTGATTACCACTGAGGCATCTGAATCAAGTTTACCAGAGTTAACTCAAGCCGTTGAAAGCACTGTTATTATTAAACCAGAGTTTGAATCAGAGTTAGAGCGAGCAGCCCCTGCGTTTAATGATTTGTCTTGGCTGGCAACACAGCCAGTTGAGTTCGAGCTAACACCAGAACCTTCGGCTGTTGATACCAACCCTCGGGCTGAGGATCAAGCCGCTCCAGAAACGACAGAGATCTATACTCCTAAATTAGATGATCAGGCTGAAAATCAGTTGGTATGGGCGATGTTCCGTGAGGAACTACCTGATCAGCTGCGGAGTATGGATCATTGGATGCAAGCTCTAAATGCTAAACCTGCTGATTGGGAGATTAGACGTTCTTTAGAGCGTGAGTTGCATACTCTAAAGGGTGGTGCACGCATGGCGCGTCTAAGCGATTTAGGCGATTTAGCGCATCAAGCAGAAACTTTGCTAGAAAAATTGGGGCGACATGCCAGCCCACAAGAAGTCGCGACCAAATTGCGCTTGTTACAGAGCTTAGTGGATCAAATTAATAGCTTAGCAGAAACTTACATGAGCTTAGAGCAAGCCCCAGCTTTAGACGCGCTGGTGTCTGCAGTGGCAGCTAAAGCTGAGCCTAGTATTCCGCAGGTAAGTGCCATTGAGCCGAAAAAACCGGAAGAGGCCGCTAGTCTGGGTGCTTATTTAAATACGCCGAGTATTCATTCCCCTGCTCGAACCTATGATAGTTTATTAGAGCGCTTGTTGGCAGAAAAAGCCCCTTCCTTGCCGGATAGTTCGGTATTAATAGAGAAAAAGCCAGAAACTAAACAAGTCATCCCTAACTTGAATGAAGAGGCGGGTTCAGCCCTAGCACAGGAGCAAATTCGTTTACCGGCTGTTTTCTTGGATAAGATTATTGACCGCGCAGGTAGCTTAAATATGCAACAGAATACTTTAAGTGAACGCCTGCAACTGATGACGGATGATGTCGGGGAGTTTAGCCGTACAGCGTCTCGCTTAAAGCAATTATTACGCTCTTTAGAATTAGAGACTGAAGCACAAATTCATGCAGGTTATCGTCAATCCGCCGCTGCCCAAAATAAAGATGCTGATTTTGATCCACTTGAAATGGATCAGTATTCTGAATTACAGCGTCTCTCGCGAGCATTGGCGGAAAGTTTAAATGACTTAGTGAATATTGAAGCGGATTTAGGCATGCAATTACGCAATAGCAATGTACTGCTAAAAGATGCGCTCAATTCAAGTCGTTATTTGCATCAAGATTTACTCGAAACACGCTTAGTCGAGGCGATGGTAATTGTGCCTCGCTTAAAGCGGATTGTGCGGCAAACCTCTTCTGAATTAGGTCGTGAGGTGAACCTTGAGGTTGATGGTGAGTCATTTAGGCTGGATCGGCATTTATTACAGCGTATGACTGCCCCGATTGAACATTTATTGCGGAATGCAGTTTCGCATGGGATTGAGCCACCACAAGAGCGTTTGATTCTCGGTAAGGCCGCCCAAGGGATGTTGAGCTTAAAGGTATTCCGTGAAGATACTGAAATTGTTTTCCAAGTACAAGATGATGGTCGAGGCTTACACCGCAAACGCTTGCGAGCTAAGGCTGAAGAATTGGGTTTGATTCGTGCGCAAGAGGTTTTATCGGATCAAGAAGTATTACGCTTGATTTTACGTCCGGGCTTTTCCACCGCTCATACTTTAAGCCAAATATCAGGTCGGGGTGTGGGGATGGATGTTGTGAGCTCAGAAGTTAAAGCCTTAGGCGGACATCTACAAATCAGCTCTGTGGAAGGGCAAGGGACTTTATTTACCATGCGCTTACCCTTTGCAATGGCCGCCAATCCGGTTCTCTTTGTGGGTACGCAAAGCCAAACTTATGCTTTACCTTTAGGCTATGTACAGGGCTTGGCTCGCTTAGATTTGAATAAAGTGCGAGAGCATTTGGATCATACTGACAAGTCTATTGCCTTTAGTGGTCATGATTATGCCTTACGTTATTTAGGTACTCTGTTAGAACCCGGAAGCCAATTAGTGTTACAGGATGATCATGTCTATCCAGTGGTGTTTGTTCGTACCAGTGGTGGGCATTGTATTGCGTGGATCGTTGATAAGATTTTTGGTCGGCGTGAAGTCGTCTTGCAATCTTTGGGGAGTTTATTTAAAGAAAGCCATTTCTATTCATCCGCGACCATTACCAGTGATGGGGAGGTTGTCTTGCTCCCTGATATGGCGGATCTAGCTTTGCGCGTAACAGGTGCGAGCAGTCGTAGTGGTATTGAAATAAGCGATAAAACCGTTGCGCTCAAAACCAATAAGCAGCATGAGCGTCCGCATATTTTAGTAGTGGATGACTCAATTACAGTGCGTAAAGTCACAGAAAAGCTGTTAGTTAGTGAAAATATGTTAGTTGGGACGGCTAAAGATGGGTTAGAGGCTCTAGAAATGTTGGAAAAATTCGATCCCGATTTAATTTTAATGGATATTGAAATGCCACGTATGGATGGCTTTGAAGTGTTAGAAACAGTCCGCCAAAATCCAGCTTGGAATCATGTACCGATTATTATGATTAGTTCACGTACTGCAGAAAAACATCAACAACGCGCTGAACAATTAGGGGCGAATAGTTTCTTAGGTAAACCTTATCAAAACCAAGAGCTGATGGCTTTAATCCGGCGCTATTTAGCCTTAAATCCTGATTGGGCTGAGGAGATGGCTCTATGAATCATAAACCCATGATTAAATGCGCGGTCTTGCGCTTACAGCACGGCAGTTTGATTGTGCCGTTTAATTTGATTGCTGAATTGGTGACGGCTGAGCATTTAGAATCCTCGGAGTTACCTGGGATTCTCGGTTGGCTGAGTTGGTTAAATCGCCCTGTGCCAGTCGTTTCTCTCGAATCCTTATGTATGTTAGGCGAGGGGAATATTGAAACCGCAAGTAATTGTTTAATTTTACATACAGTGTCTGATTGTGATGATTTGCCCTTTATTGCATTACAAGTGCAGGGGGGCTTGCAGACCGTTGAAATTAGCGAAGATACTTTACGTGATGATTATAGTGGCAACACGCAGCGTTGCCCTTATGTGGCAAGGCAAGTACGTATTTCACAGCTGGTGTGTTTAATCCCTGATTTACCAGCTTTGGAGGCTTCGGTGGCTGAAATTTTGGTGCACACCTAATTCACCATCAGTACTGACATTACCAAAGCGAGTACGACAACAATCACAACAGCCGATTTCACAGGGCTGGTTTTAGCTTGTTGCTCCATATACGCGACGCGCTCGGCGGCATTGCGCATAATTTCTACCCGTGATTTAACATGGAAAGTTTCTGCTTTTTCAAAGACTGCATTACCACCTCGTAAATTAATCAGTGGGATCAGAATATTGATATTAATATGTGCCATGATGGCATTTTGTGTCGGGCTATCGAAATTAACTAGCATCGGTGGTTTGAACATAAACATCTGATCAATCACTGCTGCTTTCATCTGCTCTTGAGCTTGCCCAATTAGCCCGCGATTGTGTTTAAGTGCCCGTTCAAGTTCTTCTAAACTAGCACTCATGGGTGGAGTGCTAGTTTGCACATAATAATCTTTACCTAAAATATTGACTTTAATAGTGCCCACATACGTCGTTGGTTGGGGCGCATTATCCTTTTTCTCGTCGCTCATAATCGTGACAAGCCTGCCCAATACGATTTTTAGTATCAATATTTAGCGCTGTTAAATGACCGCCCCATACACAGCCGGTATCCAGCGCTATTACATTATGCTCCTGATGATACCCTAAAGTGGACCAGTGCCCAAACAGTATTGTATAAGGAATAGGCAGACGTTTAGGATGGCGAAACCAAGGGATCAGTTCTGGTTGAGACTGACTAACTTCGATAGGGTTCAATTTTTGCTGAAATTCCAAGCTAGCATCGGGATAACAGAAGCGCATGCGAGTAAAGGCATTTAAACTATAACGATCTTGATCAGCTGGGGTTTGGCAGTCGTGCCAAGCCGCTGGTTTATTTCCATAAGCGGTCGCTAACCAAGTTTCTGGATGTGCTTGACGCAAGGCTTGTTCCAGTCGGCTGGCTTGCTGTTGGGCAAGGGCTAAATCCCATTCAGGCGAAATACCTGCATGGACGAGTACGGTTTGTTTATCCGTATCAAGATGCATAAACGGGCATTGGCGCAGCCAATCAACTAGCTCAAATAAGTCAGGAGCGTCCAATAATTTACGCAGAGTTTTATGTGGCTCTAGTAGGCCATAAGTGGCTGCAATTAAGCTAATATCATGATTACCTAATACGCTTAGGGCAGCATGTTCTAAGGATAAGGAGCGCACGAAGCGCAAAGTTTCTAAAGAATGCTTGCCGCGACTGACTAAATCACCAGTAAACCACAATTGATCATATTGGGGATCAAAACGTATTTTATCCAGTAATCGCCGTAAAGGTTCATAGCAGCCTTGAAGATCACCAATTACATAAGTACCCATAGCTTAATGCTTTATCCCCCGCTTTTAGGTCATTGATTAACGGTTTTATTAGTCATTAAAAATGAAAAAGGCGCTAAAAATAGCGCCTTTATGGAGACCAATTAGTTTAATCGCTACTGCCGCCAAAGCTCATGAGGAATTGAACGATATACCAGAAAATTAAGGCAACGCTAGAGAATAAACCTAAAGAGGCCGCTACATATTGCTCACTATTATACTCGTGGATAATTTGTGAAGTTTGATAGAGCATGACTGCGCCTGCAAAAATCACCATCGCCCCGAAAAATACTAAGCCCAAGCTAAAGCCGAAAATAATGCTGGCTAAAATCAACCCCAAAGCGACAAAGCCACCGACGGTAATGAATGGAGCTAAAAATGAAAAGTTTTTCTTAGTGCTGAATGCGGTAAAGGTAATCCCACCGGCTAACATCACGGTCATTAAGCCTGCACTGAGCAATACATTCGAACCAGTCGAAGCTGTAAATTGTAAGGCCATATAAATGAGTGGCATAAAGACGATGGCTTCAGCCACCACAAATAAGCCTAAGCCTGCATATTGCATACCACGAGAAATGGCTGAATGCGCCCAGCGATCCGCGATATAAGACACACCCATAAACAAAGCCATGACGATCAACCATGACCATTTACTACCGCTTAGCATCACAACAAACGATTCAGCAACACCTGAGCGGATTAACAAAGCTTCCAATAAGGCGAAAGCTAAAATAGCACCGCCCAAATGCAGATAGGTGCGGCGAATAAAGGTAGCGCGTTCAGCTTCAGACGCCTGTGCAACGACTAAACCCGTTCCTGTATCTAAATAAGCCATAAATACTCCTTTAACTTTTACCAATAGTTATTCTATTAGACTCAATCTGCCTTATTATTACAAACGAATTTCCATTGCGCTAATTCCCATACCTGAAAGCATCTGTTTCCAGCGGTTGGCTGTCTTCGCATCATTGGTTGGGCCTAAGCGGACACGATACCAACGCTCGCCTTTAATTTCAGTGGCTTCGATTCGGGTATTCAAGCCTTTTTGACTCGCTAAACGCTGAATTTGGCTGGCTTGGGCTTCCGATTTATAAGCGCCTAGTTGATACATGACTTTACCTTGTGTCGTTGCGGGTGGTTTTTCGACCTCAACTTCGGTTTCAGGCTTAGCGCTTGCTTGTTCGGTGGCTTTATCGGTTGCTTTCGTGTTTGGCTTTTTTTCTTCAGTCGCTGCTGATTTATTGGCCTCACCCTCTGGATTATCTTCCTGTACAGTCATGGGAACTGACATTTCTAATTGGGGTAGCACCGCATGATAACTAAAGCCTGGGCGATTATCGGTTGTTGCGGGTTTATCCTGTAGACTGCTCACTGCAGGGCTAGTCGAGGTATTCGGTGTGCTCGGATTAGCGAGCGCGGGTGTATGCGTTGGGGTAGGCGCAGGTGTTGCTGCGGACACTGTGGATGATTTTGGACTTATTAAGGCATAAACAACCGCACCTGCTAATAAGCCGACCGCGATCCCACCTAAAACCCAGCTAATTCCATATTGAGAAGAAGCAGCAGTCTCTGTCATTTTGAAATCTTTAGTCATGATCATTATTAATCCATTATTAGCGCAGTGAATATACGCGATCCTGAGGTTTATTTAATGTCTAGTAGCAAGAAGCGCATCCAGCATTATGATAATTCTACAGGATCTATGTCTATAGACCAGCGAATGCTTTTTTGGTTTGAGCTATTTTTTTCTTGGTTCGTTAAATAGTTTAGGCAAATATGGCGTAATTGCCGAGTTTCTGCCTGAATCAGCAATTGCGCTCGGTAGCGATCAGCACGTTTTTCTAAAGGTGCAGGTACAGGTCCCATCAAACCTACCCCTGTTTGGATCGGTATAGTTGAACGTAATTGCTCTAAAAATTGTAAAGCTTGCTCCATCTCAGCGGCTTCTGCACGAATCAAGGCTTGATAACTAAACGGTGGAAATTGCCATTGCTTACGCTCTTCAATTAATTGGCGGGCAAAGGCTAAATAACCGGTTTGTAGTAAGGTTAACAGTCTTGGGTGCTGAGGCTGAGTGGTTTGTAAAATGACATGTCCCGCTTTATCACTACGCCCTGAACGGCCAGCTACTTGTGTCAACAACTGCCCAAAGCGCTCTAAAGCATGATATTCAGAGCTTAATAAAGCTGCATCTACATCCAAAATAACCACTAAAGTTAAATTGGGAAAATCATGTCCCTTAGCCAACATTTGCGTTCCCACCAATAACAGACGCTCGGTATTACGTACAGTTTCTAGATGGTGTGCGAGTGAGCCTTTCCGACTAGTGGTATCTCGGTCAATGCGTACCACGTGTGTTTCTGGAAAATACTGCTGGAGCACTAATTCAATTCGTTCAGTGCCCTGTCCTTGTGTCATTAATTGTGGATGCTGACAAGCGGGGCAAGCGGCTTCGGCACGTTCATCAGCTCCACAATGATGACAAATAATGCGATTTTTTCGTGCATGATAGGTCATATTTGCGCTGCAGGCAGGGCAATGTGCTAGCCAGCCACAAGCAGGGCAAAGCAGCATCGGCGCAAAACCACGGCGATTAATAAATAGCATGGCTTGTTCATTACGCTCTAGGCTACGTTGTATAGCTTGTAAACTGAGCTTACTTAAACCCGAGTGCAAGGCTTGCCCACGAATATCTTGCACCTCTAAACTTGGGGGGCGAGCTTTGCCGGGGCGCTGTTCAAGCCGCAGATAATGGTAGCGGCCTTGATCGGCATTCTGTAAAGTTTCTAAAGCAGGCGTTGCTGTACCGAGTAAAATCGGAATATTCAGCATTTGCGCCCGCTTAATGGCTAAATCCCGCCCATGATAACGAAAGCCTTCTTGCTGCTTGAAGGAGGTATCATGTTCCTCATCAATAATAATCAAGCCTAAATGAGCAAAAGCAGTAAATACCGCCGAGCGCGTACCGATGACAATATCTGCTTGCCCTGATCGCGCATCTATCCATGCTTGTAAGCGCTCCGTATCGGTTAAACCCGAATGCAAAGAGCTGATCTGTTGCTCAGGAAAATGCTCACTAAAGCGTTGAACCAGTTGTGGGGTTAAGCCAATTTCGGGTACTAAAATCAGGGCTTGTTGGCCACGGGCTAAGCAGTCTTCGATCAAGCGTAAATAAATTTCAGTTTTGCCACTGCCCGTCACCCCTTGCAATAAAATAGGTTGTAGGTTCGCAGTTTGCATCCAGGTTTGACATTGGTTTAGGCAAGTTTGTTGTTGCTCATTTAACACGAGTTTAGGCGTCAATTTACCCAAACTAGAACGATATATGCGGTTGGGGATGCGTGTTTCTTGTACCAAACCTTTCTCAACCAAAGCCGCTAAGATAGGTCGCCAACCCTCCCCATAATGAGTATGAATAGTATGGGCAGAGCTAGGTGCGGTTTGTTGGCTAAGCCAGTGATATAACTCCGCTTGGCGCTTAGCTCGCTTGAGTTGAGCGGCTGCATCTGCTGTTGGGATCGCTTGCCAAGTGAGTATTTCGGGTAAAGCGCGACCTTCTCGCAAGGCATTAGGAATCGCGCTAAACACCACCTCACCGATGGCATGATGATAATAGCGAGCAGCCCATTGTAAAAACTCCAGTAAATGAGCATCCAATAAAGGCTCGTGGTCTAAAAGCGCTTTGATGGGTTTAAGTTGGTAGGGCGTATTTGCAACTACCTCAGCTTGTGCTAGTACAAGACCGATACTATGGCCATGCCCTAAGGGAACAGAAACGCGGCAGCCTAGTGGTGCTTGCAGGGAGGACGAATCGGTATACGTCAATAAAGTGCGCAATGGGCGCGGTACAGCGACGAGTAATCTTACTTCCATAGTGGTGTATTTTACAAGATTGCGGCTGAGGGGGCTGAATATATTTTTTGAGAGCTAATTTTAATGACAGAATGATGACAAACCCTTGTTGCTCAAAGGAAATTAGCGGTTATGCACAGAATCTGTGGATAAGTCTGTTGATAACTTGCGGATAGTCTTCTGGAGGGCATATAAATCGCGCCTGTTAACAGATTGTATAAAAATTAATCAATATTTTTTATTTTTTAAAATCAATATCTTATATAAAGTTTCGTTCAAGACTATCTGTAGAGCGAGTGTTTCACTATCTCTTGACAAGTGGATATTTTTTTTGATCTAGGGTGTGGAAAACTTTTAAAAAAATACTTGCATTTTTTTAAAAGTTTGGTTTTAAAGTGGCAATGACTTGTAAGCAGTCACCCATTTTGATTAATGAAGGCAGATGCCGAGCTAAAATCAGACCACTCGTGCTCGCATAATAGGCCTGAGGTTTGGCCTGAGTGCGCTCGATGGTATGGATATAAGCAATTAATTGACCCTCTTCTACCATGTTGCCCAAAGCAACACATGGCTCTAATAAGCCTTGGTGCTCCGCAAATACATAACTGTGTTGATTCATGCTTAAACCTTGGCTGGGTGCGGAGGCCGTTTGCAAACGGTCTTCTAGAATACCTGCATGGATTAAAAAATTATTAAGACCCCGCTTAGCATGGGCTATAGAGCGTGGAGTCGTTGTACCGCCACCACCTAATTCAGTGGATACAAAAACTTTACCCATCATTTCTGCTTGATGGTCATACATACCACGGGTATCTTCTACAAGTTTTAACGTATAGGGTGCACCAAAAGCTTGCATCGCCGCTTCGCATTTAGCTTGTTGCTGTGGATTGGGTAATTCGTGGCAAGCAGCAAAGGGGAGAAAATCGAGTGTTTTGCCACCGGAATGAATATCGAGCACATAATCAGCCATCGGTAATAGCACGCGGCTGAAATAATCCGCTAAGACTTGAGTGATTGAACCATCGACTTTCCCCGGAAAAATCCGATTCATATTCAAGTGATCCAGCGGTGATACCCGCGTACCGGCTTGAAAAGCAGGGTAATTCATGGCCGGAATAATAATAACCCGCCCCTGAAAGCTTGTTAAATCAGTGCGTTGTGCGAAATTATATAAGGCAATTGGGCCTTCGTATTCGTCGCCATGATTCGCACCGGTGATTAAAGCAGTCGCTCCTGTGCCATGTTTGAATTGTACTATGGGAATTAAAATTGCTCCCCACGCTGAATCATCACGTGAATAGGGTAGGCGTAAAAAACCGTGTTGAATTCCGTCTTGTTCGAAATGAATGCTGCTACTGATGGGGTGATCTAGTCTACTCATTGTTTTACCTATTTCACCAAGATTTGCCGTGGCACCTGAGCTAAGCATACTCCACCTTGAGCCGTGACTAGAATACTTTCAGTCATTTCAAAGCCCCAATCCTCAAACCACATGCCGGGCATGAAATGAAAACACATGCCGGCTTGTAATACGGTCTGATCATTCGTGCGTAAACTCATCGTGCGCTCGCCCCAATCCGGTGGGTAACTCATGCCAATTGAATAGCCACAGCGATTATTTTTTTCATATCCGTGTTTTTGTAAGTGCATAAAAAAGGTTTGTGCCAGCTCTCCACAGGTATAGCCCGGCTTAAAACATGGCAGTAATAATTCAATACTGTCTGCAATGACTTGTTCTAGTTTTCGGTATTGAGCGGGCGGAGTACCCAAATATAAGGTGCGTGAAATCGGGCAGTGATAACGATGATGTGCGCCCGCTAGCTCTAAAAACATGCCTTTGTCTTGCTCAAGGCGAGTGCCATCCCAAGTTAAATGGCAAGCGGCTGCCTCCTCTCCCATGCCCATCAGTGGGACAATCGCGGTATAGTCACCATAATGTTCTGCAGTCCCCCAAGTGCCAGCATGTAAAATTTCGGCGGCTAACTCATTTTTACGCATACCTGCTTCAGCAACTTGCATAACCCGCTGGTAAACCTGCTCAATTACTTGTCCTGCTCGCTGTAGATAAATGATTTCTTGCGGGGATTTAATCGCCCGTTGCCAATTCACAAGAGCAGTTGCATCTGGAAATTGGGCATCGGGTAAGGCGCGGGCAAGTGACTCCATTGCGCGTGCTGAGAAATAATAATTGTCTTTCTCCACACCGATCTTTCCAGTATGCAGTTGGCGCTGCTTAAGCACTGCGGCTAGATAATCCATCGGATGAATATCTGGCGATTGCACATAATAGTCGGGATAGCTAATGACGTCAGCCTGTGACAAATCCGTGGTCAGATAAGCCGTGGGTGCATCAATCCCGCGTCCAAACCAAAACAATTCGCCATTATTAGCCACCACAATGCATTGGTGCACATAAAACGACCAACCGTCAAAACCAGTCAACCAGCACATATTGGAAGGGTCAGAAACAATCAATAAATCTAAACCCGCCGCTTCCATCGCAGCACGGGTTTTTGTTTGGCGCGCTAGATATTCAGCAGGCTCAAAGCGGCGGCGGCTTTCTTTCATAAAGTTAACCTAGATTTGTATACATATATTATTTTTAGTGGAAAAAAATCTAGTTTTCAAGCTTATTTTTACGTGCTATTAATATATTTGTGTACAACTTAGGTTAGTCGCAAAATTATGACTGAGATCAGCAGCCCTCTTTCCGAGGCAGAGCAACGCTTTCAATGGATTTATCAGACACTACGGACTCGTATTGTTTTATTGGACTATGAACCGGGGGCGCGTTTATCTGAGGAACTATTAGCAGAGGAATTTAGCGTAAGCCGCACTCCGATTCGGCGTGTACTAAATCGTTTGGAAGTTGAGGGCTTGTTGGAAATTCGCCACGGGGCGGGTAATTTTGTGACTGAGTTGAGCATGCCCGAATTATTGGCGGTCTTTGAGTTACGTATGGAATTGGTACGTTTAATGGATGTACTCACACCGAAAGCCGCGAGCCAAACGCTACTAGAACGCTTAACAAATTTACAGCAAGCTTGTTTACAGATTGAGCAGGACCCCAAACCAAAACGGCGCTTTGCAGAAGTGAATGTGGAAGTTTTTTTAAGTTTTATGGAGTTAGTGGGTAATCAGCCGTTACGTGAAATTCAAGAGCAATTGTTTTACCGCACAGCACGGATGTGGCCTTATTGGCTGAATGAACAAGCGGTCAGTCAGGAGGCACGGTTATTACATGCTGAAATAGGCGAGGCGATTCGGCTCTTATCGAATAATCATTACCCCTCGTTTGGGCATCTTTATCGTTGTCATTTAGCAATGGCTTGCCAGCGTCTCGCAAGTCTACAAGCCACAGGAGTTTAAATTATGGATCAGCAACGGCAAGCAGAGCTATCGGCCTTAGACCGTGCCTACACCCTGCATCCGTCTACACATTTAGCCCAATTTGCTCGTGGGGAAACGCCCAATCGGATTATGGTTGGTGGGCAGGGCGTGTATGTGGAGGATAGTACTGGCAAACGCAGTCTGGATGGTTTTGCAGGGCTTTATTGTGTGAATATTGGTTATGGCCGCCAAGAAGTGGCCGACGCGATTGCACAACAAGCCCAACAGCTCGCTTATTATCATGCGTATGTCGGACATTCACATGAACCATTGATTCGCTTATCTGAGCGGATTGTGCGGCAAGCAGGTATGGGGATGCAGCGGGTTTATTATGGCCTATCCGGTTCGGATGCGAATGAAACCAATATCAAACTGGTTTGGTATTACAACAATATCCTTGGTTGCCCGCAGAAGAAGAAAATTATTTCTCGCCAGCGTGGCTATCACGGCTCTGGCTTGATGACAGGTAGTTTGACGGGGTTAGCGGTCTTCCATAATGCCTTTGATTTACCCTTAGATCGTGTTCTACACACCACCTGCCCGCATTATTATTGGCAGGCTCAAGAGGGTGAAACGGAGGAAGCCTTTTCAGAGCGCTGTGCTGACGATCTAGAGCGCCTCATTCTCGCTGAAGGGGCGGAAACAATAGCCGCTTTCATTGCTGAGCCAGTCATGGGCACGGGTGGCATTATTCCACCGCCTAAGGGTTATTGGGCGGCGATTCAGCCAATCTTGAAAAAATATGAGATTCTCTTAATTGCAGATGAGGTTGTCACCGCCTTTGGACGGACTGGGCAGTATTTTGGCTCACATACTTATCAAATTCAGCCGGATTTAATCACGATTGCGAAGGGGTTAACCTCTGCTTATTTGCCCTTGTCTGGGGTAATTGTGGGTGAGAAGGTTTGGAAGGTCTTAGAGCAGGGTACGGATCAACTCGGTGCTTTTGGGCATGGTTGGACATATTCAGCGCATCCGGTTTGTGTGGCAGCAGCGCATGCGAATTTGGATATTGTCGAGCGCGAGGATTTGACGGGTCATGCGCGTGAGGTCGGAGCTTATTTGCAAGCGCAGCTACGTGAGCAGTTTGCTGAGCATCCGCTGGTGGGGGAAGTGCGCGGAATCGGTTTGTTAGCTGCTTTGGAATTTGTCGCTGATAAGAAGACTAAGCAGCGCTTTGCGGCTGCCCAAGGGATAGGTGCAAAGGTATCAGCGGCTTGTTTGCAAGAGGGCTTGATTGCCCGCGCCATGCCACATGGGGATATTTTAGGCTTAGCCCCCCCTTTGATTATTACCCAAGATGAAGTGGATTTGGTCGTGAGCAAGCTCAAACAGGCCGTTGATCAAGTCTATAGTCATTTATAATTTGAGGTTACCTTCGGGGAGTGCCTAGCAGATTGCCTAATTTTAGCGCACTCCCTTATTTAAGGTAGTCATTTTTTCTCCCTTCCCTGCCTGCTCCCATATTTAAGTTATGCTCAAAAAGTTAACAGTTCGAGATAATGAACTCATGGGCTTTTAAGATAATAATGAGTAACAACTCAGGGGGAATTTATGTTAGGCAGGTTCATCACTCGTACACTGCTATTTGCTGGCTTAGTCAGCTCAGCCACAGCTTCTGCACAAGCTTATTCGGCTGATTCAGTATGGCAAATTAAGGAGCAACAAGCTTTTACTGCATTGATGAACTGTGATACGGCAGCTTCAGCCTGTGTAGCGAAAAAAATGAAGCAAATGGGGGCCAGTGATTCTGCTTTGAAATTTAGTGCGGCTATCAACAATGAAGGTTATCTGTTCAAGTTCCAAGAAAAGGGCAAGGTCGATTTAGGTACAGTGGTTTATCCGTTTCGGGCTAATACGAATACCGCTTATGTTTTACTTAATGGGCAGCCTAGTCTGGTTGACACAGAAATTAATAAACTAGCCGGTTTAGAGCAGGATACAAGCTTTAAACAGCTGAAGAAACAATATAAAAATTTGGAGTTTTGGGGAACGAATGCGCAGTTTGTAAACATTAATAAAACTAAAGCAGGCACAAACTATGTATTTAATTATTTATTAAAAGATGGCTGCCGTGCTTGTGCTGCTCCGGCTTCTGCACAAGTGGAATTTCGCTTTAATGGGCAAGGCAAATTCCTCGGCACGCAGTTTATAAAGATCGTGAAATAATAAAATTTTCGTTGACTAAATACTCCTAAACCTTACGAGTTAGTACTTAGGGTGCTAACTCGTTTTTTTCTGGATGCTAGGCGTATCTTGCACTTCAGGCTATAGTGACTGCTGTTTCTCTAATCTGCTAGGACTTCGGCATGAGCACTACAACGGATTCCTCCGCTCTCCAACAACTGTTAAACATCATGGCTCAATTACGTGATCCAGAGCGTGGTTGCCCTTGGGATCGTAAGCAGACTTGGCAAAGTTTGTTGCCCTACACCTTAGAAGAAACTTACGAGGTTGTGGATGCAGTAGATCGGAATGACCCTGCTGCTGTTTGTGATGAGTTGGGGGATTTACTGTTACAAGTGGTATTCATGGCACAAATTGCCGAAGAACAGGGCTTATTTAATTTTAATGATATAGCGCGTGGAATTAGCGAGAAGCTCATTCGCCGTCATCCGCATGTCTTTGATCATACAGTCTATCATTCGGAAGCTGAGCAAAAGCAAGCTTGGGAGGCGATCAAGCAAGCTGAGCGAGCGCAGAAAGAGCAAAAAGGTTTATTTGCGGGGATTCCAGCGGCTATGCCTGCTTTGCGACGTGCACAAAAAGTACAGAAGCGGGCGGCACAAGTTGGGTTTGATTGGGAAAATTGGCAACAAGTGGTGCCGAAAGTACATGAAGAATTAGATGAGGTGGCTGAAGCGGTGGCACAACAAGAACCCTTTACTCGTATTGAAGAAGAAATGGGGGATGTGTTATTGGCCGCAAGTAATATGGCGCGAATGCTCGGCGTGGATGCTGAGAATGCACTGCGCTTATCCAGCCGTAAATTTGAAAAGCGCTTTGAACGGGTCGAAGCCTTATTAGCGCAAGCTCAGCTCAGTTTAGAGGCTGCCTCCCTAGCCCAAATGGATGCGGCTTGGGAGGCGGCTAAGCTCGAAGAAAAAGCTAACATTTAAGAAAATATCACCGAACGCATCGAAATTGCGCTTCCCGCATAAGCTGCATTAAAGAAGCGTACTTGATCATTTTCATGCTTAGCGCCTAGTGCATAGAATAACGGCCATAAGTGATCAACGGTGGGATGCGCAAGCTTGATCAATTTATCGTTATCTGCAAATTGAATCAGCGCTTGATCATCATGCTTTTGCAGTAGTTGCGCAATTTTTTGATCAACGGCTTGATTCCAGTCATAAGGCTTGCTAGAAGCGAGCCGCTCGGCTTCTAAGTTATGAACAATATTGCCACTGCCCATAATCAGCACACCCCGTTCCCGCAGTGCTGCGAGTTGCTGACCCAACGCATAGTGATAAGATGCAGGCTTAAAATAATCAATACTGATTTGGAAGACGGGAATATTCGCTTGCGGAAACATCGGTAGCAGTACGCTCCAAGTACCATGATCATAGCCTTGGCGCAGATCAAAAGCCGTTTTAACTTGTGTACCATCCGCTAAGGGCTTTTTAAGTAATTCTGCCGCTAACTTAGCCGTTTGCGGTGAACCGTGCGCGGGGTACTGCTGGGCAAATAATTCTTCAGGAAAGCCACCAAAATCATGAATCGTTTCAGGTTGACTAGTGGCCATAATCGCAGTATGTCCATCACTCAACCAGTGCGCCGATACCATCAAAATCGCTGTAGGTTTAGGCAGTTCCTTACCGATTTTCTGCCAATTTTGCCGGAATGTATTATCTTCAATGGCATTCATGGGGCTACCATGACCCACAAATAGCACAGGCATTTTAGGCGTTTGTGGTAGCTCTTTTAGATCGGTGGATGTGCCTAAGGCTTGCGCAAGCATAGGGCTAAGGCTTAAAGCCACTAAACTGGAGGCGCGAAGAAAGTCACGGCGTTGCATAGCGAATCGTCCTAGCTGATTTTATTAGTAATCGGTCAACTATGCCGGAAATGCCCTCCTAGAGCTAGGTATGAAAAGTTAAGAGAGTCTTAGCCAAAGGCTAAGCGCTCTGAGGCTTGAGTCGGCAAATTCATCACCGACCGCAATTTATACCGATCCCCCGGATGGGTCAGGATGGCAAAGCTAATCAAGCGTTCCCCCGACCAAGTGCGCCGACTAACTTGTAGGCAAGGTAAATGTGCATCCAGTTTTAAATAATGCTGAGCCTGTTTATTTGGTAAGACTGCTTCGACAATATGCTCCATTGAGGTCAAGACATAATGTTCAGACAAATATTGATTCGGCGTTTTTTGGGTGAAATCTTGTTGCAGATAAAAAGGTAAAATATTTGCCGCTACATAGCGTTCTTCGAGTTGAATCGGTAGTTGATTTTCCAAATGCACAATCAGTGAATGAAATACGCGACTCTGTAAAGGCAACCCCAATTGCATGGCGACCAATTCAGAGGCGGCTTGCTCATTCAGCACCAAAACATGACTCGTGTATTGATGACCTCGTGCTCGTACTTCTTCGGCAATATTGCGCACTTCAGCCAATGGCGATTCCGCTTTAGGCGGTGCCACAAAAGTTCCAAGCCCCGGATAGCGCACCAATAAACCTTCTTGTACTAAATCCCGTAAGGCTTTATTGACCGTCATGCGGCTAACTGCAAATTGCTCGACTAACTCGGCTTCAGTAGGGATTTTATCACCGGCGGTATAGCGTTGATTCCGAATCGAGTCGCCAATGAACTGCTTGATTTGCTGGTAACGAGGCCGATGATCCACCCAAAACTCCTAAAGATGATATTGGGTGGGCATCTTAGCAGTTTTCCTCATGCACTGGGCAGTAACTCAGGCGGTAGATAACGCTTGAGTGCGCCACTACTAACCCACTGCTTAGCTTGCTCAATATCCGGTGCGAAATAGCGATCTTTATCATAAAAGGCTACCCGCTCGCGTAATTCGGCTTTGGCTGCTTCTAAACGGGCGCTAGATTTTAAGGGGGCGCGAAAATCCAAGCCTTGTGCGGCGGAGAGTAGTTCAATCGCGACAATCCCACAGGTATTATCCGCCATTTCTAATAAGCGTCGGGCGGCAAAAGTCGCCATTGACACATGATCCTCCTGATTTGCGGAGGTAGGCATGCTGTCTACCGAGGCTGGATGAGCAAAGGTTTTATTTTCCGAGGCTAAAGCCGCTGCAGTGACTTGCGCAATCATAAAGCCGGAATTCACTCCGCCATTATTCACCAAAAAGGGCGGTAATTTACTCAAGCTCGAATCAATCAATAAAGCCATCCGCCGCTCAGAGAGTGCCCCTATTTCGGCAATGGCTAAGGCTAAATTATCCGCTGCCATTGCCACGGGTTCTGCATGGAAATTGCCACCAGAGATAAATTCATCTTCCTCAGCAAATACCAAAGGATTATCCGAGACCGCATTTGCTTCGGTAAGGATCACCTCGGCAGCTTGGCGAATTTGCTGTAGACATGCCCCCATCACCTGTGGCTGGCAACGCAAGGAATAGGGGTCTTGAACTTTGCCACAGTTTTGGTGTGAGCTGCCTAGTTCTGAACCAGTACCGAGCAAATGCCGATAGGCTGCGGCGGCATCCATTTGAGTTTGATGCCCTCGCACGGCATGTACTCGCGGATCGAAGGGTTTGCGGCTACCCAAGGCGGCTTCAACTGAAAAAGCACCCGCCACCGTCGCGGCTGCGAATAGATCTTCCGCCGCGAATAAACCTTGCAAGGCAAAGGCCGTGGAGGCTTGTGTACCATTTAAGAGTGCTAAACCTTCTTTGGGGGCGAGGGTAATCGGGCTTAATCCGGCCTGTTTTAAACCTTCTGCGGCGGGTAGGCGCTTACCCTCTATCAAGACTTCGCCCTCACCTAACAGTACTGTGCTCATATGAGCTAAAGGGGCTAAATCCCCCGAAGCACCAACGGAGCCTTTTTGCGGCACACAAGGATAAACTTGTTGATTTAAGAGCTGCATTAAGTGCTCAATGACTTGATAACGAATCCCCGAAAAGCCACGCGCCAATGAATTGATTTTTAATACCATCATCAGGCGTACCGTGGCTTCCTCCATCAATGCCCCTGTGCCTGCCGCATGAGATAATACAATACTGCGCTGGAGTAGCTCTAAATCGTGTGGCTCAATGCGAGTATTGGCAAGCAGACCAAAGCCGGTATTAATTCCATACACCACTCGATTTTCGGTAATGACCTTAGCTACAGCGGCGGCACTAGCATCAATCGCTGCCCGACAACTCGGATCGAGGCTTAGCTGTACGGGTTGCAAAGCCACTTGACGTAGCTGAGCAAGCGTTAACTCGCCGGGCTTAATGACTAATTCAAACATCTTAAGCTCCCAACATTGGTAAATCTAAGCCATGCTCACGCGCACAAGTTTGCGCAAGCTCATAGCCTGCATCAGCATGGCGCATCACTCCAGTCGCCGGATCATTACGTAAGACACGCGCTAAACGTTGCGCGGCCGCCTCTGTACCATCTGCCACAATGACCACGCCTGCATGTTGACTAAAGCCCATGCCTACCCCCCCACCATGATGAATCGATACCCAAGTTGCACCGCCTGCCGTATTTAAGAGCGCATTCAACAACGGCCAATCGGATACGGCATCCGAGCCATCGAGCATGCTTTCTGTTTCGCGGTTGGGGCTAGCGACTGAGCCAGAATCCAAATGATCACGCCCAATGACAATCGGTGCTTTCAATTCGCCCGATTGCACCATTGCATTAAAGGCTAAACCTAAACGCGCCCGATCTTTTAAACCGACCCAACAAATCCGTGCGGGCAAGCCTTGGAAAGCAATCCGCTCACGCGCCATATCCAACCAATGGTGTAAATGCGCATCATCGGGAATCAATTCTTTGACCTTTTGATCGGTTTTATAAATATCCTCGGGATCACCCGAAAGCGCCGCCCAACGGAAGGGGCCAATACCTTGGCAGAACAGTGGGCGAATATAAGCAGGCACGAAGCCGGGGAAATCAAAGGCATGTTCCACCCCCTTTTCCAAGGCCATTTGCCGAATATTATTGCCATAATCGGTCGTGGGCGCGCCGCGCTCTTGGAGGGTTAACATGGCGCGTACTTGAATCGCCATTGACTCTTTGGCTGCTTCCACCACCGCTTGCGGATCAGTTTTGCGCAGGTGTTTGGCCTGCTCTAAAGTCCAGCCTTTAGGTAGATAACCATTAAGCGGATCATGTGCACTGGTTTGATCGGTGACCACATCGGGCAGGATATGGCGGGCGACAATTTCAGGATAAATATCCGCACAATTGCCCAACAGACCCACAGAAACCGCTTTGCCTTCGGCTTTGGCGGTGGCAAGCATATCCAAGGCTTGCTCTAGGCTATAAGCCTTTTTATCCAGATAGCGGGTGCGTAAGCGGAAATCAATACGGGTTTCATCGCATTCCACCGCAAGACAAGAGAATCCTGCCATTGTTGCCGCTAAGGGTTGAGCACCACCCATGCCCCCTAAGCCACCGGTTAAAATCCAACGGCCTTGAATGTGACCTTGATAATGTTGCTTCGCCATTGCGACGAAGGTTTCATAAGTCCCTTGCACGATACCCTGTGAGCCAATATAAATCCATGAACCGGCTGTCATTTGCCCATACATCATAAGACCTAGTTGATCGAGGGCATTGAAATGCTCCCAATTCGCCCAATGAGGGACAAGATTGGAATTAGCTAAGAGTACACGCGGGGCATCCACATGGGTTTGAAAAATACCAACAGGCTTGCCGGATTGAATCAATAGGGTTTGGTCATCTTCAAGGCGCTGTAGTACTTCAATAATTTTGTCATAGCACGCCCAATCACGAGCTGCACGTCCAATCCCACCATAGACTACTAGATCTTCAGGGCGCTCAGCGACATCAGGATGCAGATTATTCATGAGCATCCGTAAGGGGGCTTCTGTCAACCATGATTTGCAGCTTAGTGTGCTGCCAGTGGGGGCAATAATACGACGGTTCGCGTCATGACGATTATTCATGCTGTTCTCCGGTGATGCTATAAAACAGCCGTGCAGCGACACGGGCAGTTTGTAAGTCTTGATCATAATGGGGGTTATATTCGGCTATATCGGCGAGGCGCAATTTTTGGCTCGCCCGAATCAAAGCAATGAGCGGTTCTAATACTTCTAAACTGACACCCCGAGCCGCCGGCGCACTCACGCCAGGCGCGACACTTGCGGGGAGTACATCTAAATCAATACTCAGATAAAGATGGTCGCAGCCTGCAATAAACTGTTTGATTTGTAATAAGCTATCCGCTAAATCGAGCAGTGTCATTGCTTTATCTAAGCGATAAGAAACTTGCCAAGTTTGTGCTCGTTGGAATAAAGCTTGAGTATTGGCCATTTCACTCACGCCCAAGCAGCAGTACTGAAATGGCCAGCCATACGCCTTGCAGCTTTGCGCAATTTGATAGAAGGGCGTGCCTGAATTGCAGCCATTTGCATCGGTGCGAATATCAAAATGCGCATCGAAATTAATAATACCGATATTGGGAGCTAATTGGGTTGGTGCGAGGTGCTGCGCTAAACCTAACCATGAGCCATAAGCCATTTCATGCCCACCGCCTAAGACTAGTGGAAAATGCTTGTGAGCGAGTAACTGTGTGACTCGATTCGCCAATTGCAGGTGGGCGGTTTCTAAATCGCCCGCTATACAAGGCACATTGCCCGCCTCATAAACGGCTTGTTTACTATTCCATGGAATACCTGCTAACAGTTTGCGAATCTGGTTCGGCGCTTGAGCGGCACCCACCCGCCCTTGATTCCGACGCACCCCCTCATCCGAGCAAAAACCCAAAATAGCTAAGCCACTTGCATCAGCCTCACTTAAAGGCTTAATCAATTGATGCAGGCGTTTTGATAATTCAGGCGTTTCACCTTGATCAATCCGCCCTGTCCAAATGTTCTTAAAATCAAATTCAGACATGGGTGATCTCTCCTGCAAACACACGCTGTTTAATGGGATTAATACCTACTTGATAGGCAAGTTCGGCGGGGTGTTGAAGCTCCCAAACGATAAAATCAGCTGCCAAACCTGTGCGTAATTGTCCGATTTGCTGGTGCAACCCCAAAGCTTGAGCCGCATGTCGAGTAACGCCGCTTATAGCTTCTTCTGGAGTTAAGTGAAACAATGTGCAGGCCATATTCATGGCTAAGCGAAGCGAGGCTAAGGGCGCTGTGCCCGGATTAAAATCAGTCGCTATCGCTATGGGTACTTGATAGTGGCGCAATAATTCAATCGGTGGGACTTTGGTTTCACGTAGGAAATAAAATGCAGTGGGCAATAGGGTTGCAACTGTGTTGGATGCGGCCATTGCAGCTACTCCAGCCTCATCCAAGTACTCTAAATGATCTGCCGACCATGCCTGATAGCGAGCGGCTAACGCCGCAGCCTGTTGATGGCTGAGTTGTTCGGCATGAACATGAATGCCTAAGTGATGAGCTTGAGCCGCTTGTAAAACCCGCTCAGTTTGTGCAGGGCTAAACGCGATCTGCTCGCAGAAGACATCCACTGCATCGGCTAAGTTTTCTGCAACTGCCGCCGGAATCAGTTCCGCACAGACCCAATCAATATAAGCATCCGCACGGTTTGAGTATTCGGGAGCTAAGGCATGTGCGCCTAATAAGGTGGTGGATATCCGTACCGGAAAGCGCTTAGCTAATTCGCGTGCTGCTCGCAACATCTTTAGTTCAGTTTCTAAATCCAAACCATAACCGGATTTGATTTCAAGCGTTGTCACGCCTTCATGTAGGAGTGCGTTTAGGCGTGGGATAGCTAATTCCACTAATTGTTCGAGACTAGCCTTGCGGGTAGCTCGCACCGTCGCAAGAATGCCACCTCCTTGCTGGGCGATTTGCTCGTAACTGACACCTAATAAGCGCTGTTCAAATTCATGAGCGCGTTGACCGGCATGGATGAGATGAGTATGGCAGTCGATGAGGCCGGGGGTGATAACGGCACCTTGAACATCAATGATTTCAATGGAATTGAGAATAGGGTTGAGATGAGCGCGTTCTTGTTCAAAAACGTGTAAGGGAGCGATACATTGAATCCGACCTTGACGCATCCCTAAAGCATGTTTAGGCAATAAGCCATAAGCGGCGGTTTGCGCTGGGTCAAAACTCGCAATTTGGGCATTAATCCAAATTTTTTCACAAGCTGCAAACATTCACTTGCTCCTCCTTGGTTTGTATATCTATGTATATACATTAACAGACTAAAAAAAAAGATCAAGTATAGGGTGAATTTTAATAATTAATTCCACTTATCGGAAAAAACAAAACCCCCGGCTAGCGGGGGCAGAGGTTGCAGGCTCTCACCTGTATAGTTGTTCTTATTGTAGTTCTGATCGAAGTTCCCAGGACACTCTGTTTAAATCCCCCCTGTGCTGTTAACACAGGGGGTATCAGGAGTCGAGGCATGGCAGGCTACTTATTTTTATTATGTATTAAGCCTAACTCGCTACCTCTTAGGGCTTGCTGTTGAACTTCTAACTGCTCCTAAAGTTCCCCCCACTTTCGCAGGGGGCATCAGGAGTTGAGGTATCACAGGCAACTTATTTTTGTTGTTGTTTTATGCCTGCTTTCCACCTCTTGGGGCTTGTTGTCTTTATTCCGTTAACCCTTTCTTATTTTTATTCTCGTCCCTTGTGATTTCTATATTGCAACGGCTATGCCAATCTATAGAATTTTTTTATAAGTGATTGATGTTAAAAGGATTGATAAAAATTAAGTTTATTTAATAAACAAATTTTATGAAAAGGAGAGTGTCAGGAAGTGACAGAATTGACAGTAGCAATTGACACAAAACCTCCAGTTATCGGCTTTGTGTCATAGATTGTCAGGTTTGCTGAGTTTATTAGCGGAACGTGTTGAATAAGTGCTTAGTTAAGACTAGAGCGCAAAGCTTGGCGAATCATTTCTTCTACACTTAGATTTTGATTCTCTAAGGGGGCAATCATTTTACTGGCTTGAGCAGGTTTATAGCCGAGGGCTAAAAGCGCATTGAGGGCTTCATCAACGGGTGAAACAATTGTGAAGGGCGTTTGCGTGGGCTTGTGAGTACCAGAAACGGCGAGGGCAGCTTCTGGTTTAGGCAAGCGATCGCGCATTTCAATAATTAAGCGCTCGGCCGTTTTCTTCCCAACGCCTGGAATTCGGCTTAAGGCATTCGCATCGGCGGCATGAACTAATTGCGCAAATTCATGGGCAGTCATGCCAGAAACAATCGCTAAGGCCATCTTTGGGCCAATACCTGTAACTTTAAGTAGATGGCGGAATAGGGTACGTTCATCTTGTGAGCTAAAACCAAATAATGTCTGCGCATCTTCACGCACCACAAAATGCGTATAAATAGTCACTTCAGTCTGTGGGTCAAGCGGCAGATTGTAGAAGGTATTCATGGAAGCTTGCAGTTCATAACCCACTCCGTGGACTTCCAATAAAAGCTCTGGTGGCTGCTTATAAATGACTTTGCCGCGCAATAAGCCAATCATCTTGTATTCCTTTGTTAGCGGGTTAGTTTTACGGCTTGGGCGATGCGATTATTTAAATGGCTGGTATGAGCGTGGCACAAGGCAACGGCTAAAGCATCGGCTGTATCTGCTTGTAACTGACCTTGGAGATTGAGTAAAACTTTTACCATGTGCTGTACTTGAGTTTTATCTGCCGCCCCTTTACCGACGGTTGCTTGCTTGACTTGTTTCGCGCTGTATTCATAGACAGGTAAAAGCATCATCACCCCTGCACAAATCGCAGCTCCTCGCGCCTGCCCAAGCTTTAAAGCGCCCCCAGCATTCGTAGCGACGAAGACATCTTCGACACTCATTTCATTAGGCTGCCAATCCCGAATAACTTGGGTGATCTCAGCAAAAATAATACCTAAACGCTCAGGCAAAGGGCGATCACCTAAGCGCACACAAGTACTATAAATATGCTTAACTTTTTGTCCATCCGTTTCAATGACCCCGATTCCGGTAATCCGAGAACCGGGGTCAATGCCGATGATTCGCCGAGTCATCGAGATTTCTGCTTATTCGGCGGCTAATGCGATCAGAACTGATTCTGGAATATCTGCATTCGAATAGACTTCTTGAACATCATCTAAATCTTCTAGGAGATCAATCATTTTCAATAGCTTTTCGGCGACTTCGACATCCGTGATTTCTGTTAGATTATCTGCCCGCATTGTGACTTCAGAGCTATCAGGTGTGAAGCCAGCTTCCACTAACGCCGTTTGTACAGTTGCAAAGTCCTCTGGGGTCGTGATCACTTCAATCGTGCCATCGTCTTCCGTGACGACATCATTAGCCCCTGCTTCGAGGGCTGCTTCCATCAGAGCATCTTCATTGATGCCCGCTGCGAAACTCATCACGCCGAGGTTTTTGAACATATAGGCGACTGAGCCATTTGTGCCTAAATTGCCACCATTTTTACTAAAAGCATGCCGAACTTCAGCCACGGTACGATTGAGATTATCCGTTGAAGTTTCAACTAAGACAGCAATGCCACCCGGGCCATAACCTTCATACGTGACATCGGTATAATTGTCTGCACCTAATTCACCTGCACCGCGTTTGCAGGCTTTTTCAATGGTGTCTTTCGGCATATTCGCGCCGAGTGCTTTGGCAACCGCTAAGCGTAAACGTGGATACGCATTCGGATCAGAGGTTTTGCCTTCACGGGCAGCGACAGTGATTTCACGGATTAGCTTTGTCCAAACTTTGCCACGCTTTTTATCGACGGCAGCTTTTTGGTGTTTAATATTCGCCCACTTACTATGGCCAGCCATAACTCAATCTCATCTACTAACTTTAAAAGTGGCGCGTAGTTTAGCACAGCCTTTTTAGCTTGGGTGGCTTTCAAATCTCGACCATATCAAAATCAGCTTTGCTTACCCCACATTCGGGGCAATGCCAGCTATTGGGTATCTCTTCCCACGGTGTTCCGGGGGCAATACCCTCTTCGGGTAGACCCGCTGCTTCGTCATACATAAAGCCACATACTAGACACATCCAAGTTTTCATCTGCTGACTCCGATTGCTCATTGCTAAAATTAACCGATTGGGTGGGTGATTATCAGAAATGAAACTGCCAAATTCAAATAAAGCGTGAGGAGGCTTGGGGAATAAGCAATAACAAGGAAGCTTAAGGGTTAAGCTCAAGAAGTTAAACTAAAGCTTAGCACTGAAATACCGAAGGAGAGGGGTGAGCAGGGTTTCGCCCAAGCGAATTTAGGTAGAGGAGGAGGATTACCTAAATTCGTTGAGCTGGAAACGAGAAGGAAACTTAAGCCACATGACGCTGGTCATCATCAATGCCTTTACGGCCGTGGCGAACAGCGTATTCAATTTCACTACGAGCTAAACCCATATCGCTTAAATCACGGTCACTTAAAGAACGTAATTCACGAATGGCTTGGCGTAGTTCTGCACTGGAATGATGACTATCATTGGCAGCTTCCGCTGGGCTTACTAAATGGCTAAAAAAGTCGAATAAACCTTTCATTTTTTTCTCCGCTAGATAATTATTTTGTTTCAACGAGCACAGAATAAAATTTTTGCTGCAGTGCAACAAGCTAGAGTTTTTCAAGGGGAGGGTTAGATAAACTTACCTAAAGGAGTGTTTAGACGATTTAAGGCAGCCAGTTTGGCAGGCTGTTTTAATTAACTGCCCGCGTATTGAGGGCTTTTCAGGTATACTCACCGCCATTCTTTGAGCGGAATTGATGCAACTAGCATGATTGTTTTTTCTGATCTTTCTTTACGTCGTGGACCAAAAGCTTTATTAAAATCAGTTTCTTTTAGTATTCATCCGGGGCAAAAAGTCGGTTTGACGGGCGCTAATGGCGTCGGTAAATCGAGCTTATTTGCTTTGATTCGGGGTGAGCTTGGGCAAGATAGCGGTAGTTTTTCGATGCCACCAGCTTGGGTGATTGCGCATGTGAAACAAGAGACGCCTTCAAGCCCACAAACGGCCTTGGAATATGCCTTACAGGGTGATAGTGAGTATGTCAGTTTGCAAGCTGAAATTGCAAAGGCCGAAGGTGCGCGTTTAGGTGAGCTGCATGCCCGTCTAGATGCAATTGATGGCTATACTGCTGAAAGCCGTGCCGCTACTTTGCTACATGGTTTAGGCTTTAAACCAGAAGAAATTCAGCGTCCTGTAGCGAGTTTTTCTGGTGGTTGGCGGATGCGCTTGAATTTAGCTCAGGCTTTAATGTGTCGATCCGATTTACTGCTATTGGATGAGCCAACCAACCATTTAGATTTAGATGCCGTTATTTGGTTACAAGATTGGCTAAAAACCTATCGTGGTACTTTATTATTGATTTCGCATGATCGCGAGTTCTTAGATGCGATTTGTACGCAAATTGCACATATCGAGCAAGCCGGTTTGACCTTATACGGTGGTAACTATTCGACTTTTGAAATCACGCGAGCGGAAAAGTTGGCTCAACAACAATCAGCCTATGAAAAACAAAAGCGTGAACGTGAACATATGCAGCGCTATGTGGATCGTTTTCGCGCTCAAGCCACGAAAGCTCGGCAAGCACAAAGCCGCTTGAAGGCTTTAGAGCGAATGGAGCTGATTGCTCCTGCCCATGTTGACTCACCCTTTAGCTTCCAATTTCGTGATCCTGAAAAAATGCCCGATCGCTTGTTGAATATGGTGGATGTGAGTGTGGGCTATGGTGAGCAAACTATTCTTTCTAAGGTGCGCTTACAGATTTTGCCGGAGGAGCGTATTGGTTTGATTGGCCCGAATGGGGCGGGTAAGTCAACTTTAATTAAATTCTTAGCAGGCCAGCTAACCGCTCAAGCCGGTGAATGTTGGCAAGCACAGGATTTAAAGCTTGGGTATTTTGCCCAGCATCAATTGGAACAGCTCAAGGTTGATCAATCACCTCTGCAACATTTACGCCAGCTTGATAAGCAAGCCCGCGAACAAGATTTGCGGAATTATTTAGGCGGCTTTGGTTTTCACGGTGAGCGTGTCGATGAAGCGGTTGCACCCTTTTCAGGGGGGGAGAAAGCACGCTTAGCCTTGGCTTTATTGATTTATCAGCGTCCTAATTTATTGCTGCTGGATGAGCCAACCAATCATCTTGATTTAGATATGCGCTTAGCTTTGAGTATGGCTTTGCAGGATTTTACAGGGGCGATGGTGATTGTTTCGCATGATCGCCATTTGCTAAAAACAGTCACCGATCAGTTGATTCTCGTTGATAGTGGGCAAGCAACCGAGTTTGAAGGGGATTTAGACGATTATACGGTATGGTTGCAAAATCGGTTTCGTGCCGAAGAGGCGGCCAGTAAGCCTACTGAAACTATCACGGCGCACAGTGCCGCAGGACGCAAAGACCAACGCCGTGAATCGGCAGAGCGTCGTAAACAATTACAGCCTTTAAAGCGTAAAGTCGATCAACTTGAGCAAGAAATGCATAAGCTCAGCCAACAAAAAGCTAACTTAGAAGCGATTTTGGCGGATTCTGAAAGCTATACTGAGGCGAATAAACCGAAGTTAAAACAATGGTTATTGGATAAAACTGCCGTAGAAGCACGCTTAGAAACCGTTGAGCTGGAATGGATGACCTTAAGCGAGGAATACGAGACTGCTTTAGTCGCCTAGTGGCTATGCTTACACTTGTTGAGTGTAAGCAGGCTGCTGAAAATGAACAACCCCTACAAAACTCCTCATGCTGAGATTCATGATTTAAGTTATCAACCTTTGCCTACCGTTTTAAAACATCTGTATTGGCTGATGGGCTTGGCTTTTGTGTGTTCTTTCGTTTCGACGAGTATTGGTTTTTTGAATGTCCTCCATGCCGCTTCATGGATTTTTAGATTGCCTTGGACTGATCAGTTGATGTTATTAGGCTTAGCTGCTTCAGGTTATGGTTTATTATTCGGGTTTTATTATTTTCTGGTCTTTCGTCCCTTGCAATTACGCAGGCAAGCTACGAGTCGTTGGTGGCTCATGGCCGTATTAGTTTTGGCTTTATTATGGTTATGGTTTAGTTTACTACCAGATGAAAACCCACGCTTAGCAAGTTCTTTCTTTGACCAATTGCTGGCTTCAGCTGAAATTGCTTTATTGATGTTAGGTGGCTTATTAGCATCTCGTCCAAAGGCTTTAGAATATTTAATTAATTGAGTCTTTTTGCTGGAATAATGAGCTATGCTTAAAGGATATAGTCTAGTAATTTTGAGCTATGAATCCTTATAAAACCCCTAAATCTAAAATTGAAGATTTAAACTATCAAGACTTACCGAAAGCCTTAATACCTTTATATTGGCTTATTGGTTTGGCAGCTGCTTGCTCTTTTTTATCGATGACAATCAGTGTGATGTTCATTTTGCAAGATTTGTCGACAGAGTTATATTGGTTTGATTGGGAAGGGCAACTGATTTTCTTAATCATGATTGCGTCGATGTATGCTCTAGTTTTTATGTTCTATTATTTTTTAATCTTCCGACCTTTACAGCAACGTAAGCATTCTACAAGTCAATGGTGGTTGGCAAGCATAGCCATTATGCTGATTCTTTGGGGGGGCATTTATTTATTGCCCATTGAAGAAACTACAGAAACCAGTTGGCTAGAAAATAGTTTAAGCATTTTAGAGTTAGGCTGCTTAATGCTAGCAGCCTTCCTTGCGCGTCGTCCGGCTGCTTTACAGCATCTTATAAACTAGATTGCAGCCCATAAGTCATATTGCTCCTGAGACAGCTTAAGCAAGCTGGCTAGCTCTTGCAGGCGGACTAAATCTTTAGTTTGGCGACTTAAGTCTAATGGCAGATTAGGAACATGGCAGTTAATAGTCGTTAGTTGCCGTGCTAAGCGAATGGTGTCTTGATATTGAGTAATGAGCTGTTGCAAGCGTTTCGCACCGAGTACTTGCATACTACCTATTTGTTCTAGATTAGCTAGCATATTATCTAAAGATCCAAATCGTTTGAGTAGCTTAGCCGCTGTCGACATTCCTACACCCGGCACGCCCGGAATATTATCGGTTTTGTCACCTGCAATGGCTAATTGATCGGCGATTTGTTCTGGCCAAACGCCAAAGCTATCCTTGATCCCACCTGCATGAAGAGCACCACGCCGATTATAATCCCACCAAATATCTTGCGGATGCAGTAGCTGCGCTAAATCTTTATCCCCGCTGATAATAATAATTTGATGTTTAGGGCTGCGTTGCTGTACCGCCCATGTGCCGATTAAATCATCCGCTTCATGTGTTGTACTGGCAGCTTGGATAAGGCCTAAGGCCTCTAAAAATTCACGACAGAGTTTAAATTGATATTTCAATTCCTCAGGGGCAGGGCTGCGATTGGCTTTGTATGCAGGGTAGATTGCCTTACGCTCGGAACTTTGTAGGCTAGTATCGAAAGCAAAGCCGATGTATTGAGGTTTTTGCTCCTGCAATAGGTGATAGACGAAGCGTAAAAAGCCATGCACTGCATTGACTGGGTGGCCTGCAGTATCTCTAGGCAAAGGATTGCGAATAAACCAAGCACGAAATACAAAAATACTCGCATCAACAAGCCAAATACGTTCTAACGAAGCATGTAAAGACTGGGGCATACTGAGGTATAATCTCAAAAGAAAAAGACTAAGCATAACAAACCGCCGTGAGATACGGCGGTTTAATAAAAGAAATCTTTTACCTTAAAAGCCTTGGCTTGGGAGCATCCGCTGTTGGTATGAGGCTGAGAGGTTTTTTTTATAATTCCGGTAAAAGATTCGGGCATCTTCCTGTTTTAGTTGAACTTCATTGAAATTGAACTATTCCTTTAGGTTCAAACTTCGTTCATCATCTGTTCAGTATTGTATATAGCTGCTTTGTGTCAATACAGGGTAATTGCTGTAGCATATGGTGGCAGTTAACCGATAAACGGTAGGGTTGCGGGTTTGAATCAGATTTTTTTCAAGTTCTTTGCAGTTTTGAAGATATGCTTTAAAAATGGACAGCAGATTGTGTTAGAACAAGGTATTTTGTCAGTTCTTGGGAATCGAAGGGCAAGGAGCAGCAGTATGAAGGTTAAACCTCTCTATCTAGCCATGTTAGTATTGTTAATGGGGCAGTTAACCGCTTGTAGTAGTCGGGAAAATGTACAAGCCGCTACGGTAGAGCCTGTTGCGCCCTTATTTATGCTCTCTGAAGATGGGGTTGGCCCTTTAAATGCCAGTACACCGTTTAATTTGGTGCGAATCGGTGATGCCTTTCAAGAATTTAATGTGGTTGAAGAAACCTCGATCAGTAGCGGCGATAATAACCGTGTGATTACCGTCAAGCAGCAAGTCAAACCTTTACTAACCATCAATCCTGATTTTCAACAAAAGCATATTTTCTCCGTGATTGTGCATGATAATTTGGTTGGGAATAAGTTAGGGCATAGTCTGGGCATGAAATTCGCAGATATTTATACCCCACAAAGCCTAGAGCAATGTGCGCCGGGGGTAGATGATTGGGCAGGCAAAGTCATGTGTTATGCACCGAAAAACACAAATATTTTATATCTTTTTAAGGGCGAGACGCCGCAAGTAACCGATACTGTCCCTGCTCCAACAGCGATGCAAGATTGGGTTTTAGAAGAAATGGTCTGGAAAGCGCCGGTTAAAAAATAAGAAAATACGAAAATAAGCACAAGCTCCTAGGCTGAGTAAGGCTAGACCCAGCTCAGCCTAGGAGCACTGCAACTATTAAGCCGGTTTGTAATTATCGATTTTAGTCGCACCTGTACCGAAGAAGAATTTATCCATTTCTTCTTCTAGGAATTTGCGATCTTTCGGGTTAATCGGGCTTAGGCGATACTCATTGATGAGCATGGTTTGTTGACGTAACCATTGCTGCCAAGCTTCTTTGGATACGTTCTCATAAATCCGTTTACCCAAATCGCCCGGATACGTCAAGCGTTCTAGGCCTTCTGCTTCACGGCCTAAGAGCACGCAATTTACCATTCGAGTCATACTTCCTCCATTAAGTGCTTTAAAAGACGTTGAGCTGCACTTGATAGCCCACCGCTGAATTCAGTACCCGCTTTATACCAAAGCCAGCTATCTCTATCCATTATTCTATTAGTGGCTGCCTGTAAATCCTGCACATCGACTAATAAAGGTTTTAAGTGCAGTGTAAAATGTGAGAATCCATGCGTGAGGATCGGCAAAGTCGCAATCGCTACAGGTTGTGTTGTAACACTCGCTAATGCTGTGTGCTCATCAGGAAATTCTGGAAAGCTCCACAATCCACCCCAAATCCCTGTCGGCGGGCGCTTTTCTAAAGCAATTTCTCCTTCAGCATTTCTTAGCATTAAAGCGATGGCTTGCTTTTCGGGTAAGTTTTTAGCAGGGCGCGGACTAGGATAGGCTTCAGGCTTACCGAGTTTAAAGGCTTGGCAGCCTGTTTGAATGGGGCACAATAGACAGGCAGGATGATTACGAGTACATAGGGTTGCGCCTAAATCCATCATCGCTTGAGTATAAGCGGCATTGCGCGCTGGGGGCAGGTGTTGTTCGGCATAAGCCCACAGCTGTTTTTGTACAGCCGACTGCCCCGGATAACCCTCCACAGCATGATAACGCGCTAAGACCCGCTTTACATTGCCATCTAAAATAGCTTGCGCCTGATGACAGGCCAAAGAGAGAATCGCACCCGCCGTGGAGCGACCAATACCAGGTAGGGCTTCTACTTGATCTAAGGTAGTGGGAAATACACCAGCATATTGATCACGAATGATTTGAGCCGCTTTGTGCAAATTGCGCGCCCGTGTGTAATAACCTAAGCCCTCCCAGTGCTTGAGTACCTTATCGGAGGGGGCATTTGCTAAGCTCAAAAGATCGGGGAAGCTTTGCATAAAGCGTTGATAATAGGGTACGACGGTGGTGACTTGTGTTTGTTGCAACATAATCTCAGAAATCCACACGCGATAGGGAGTGGGATTCTGTTGCCAAGGTAAATGGGTGCGTCCACTATGATCAAACCACTTTAACACTTTATCCGCAAAACTCTCAATCACTGATGCTACCTACCTAATGCTGGAGGGGCTAGGATAGTAAAATTATGGATGGATGTATAAATCCCCTAGGCTCGCCATAAGTTTTAATCGAAATTAAGCGGTTAGGAAAATGGGTGATTGTTGTCTTTGGAAAAACACTCTACAATAGCACACCTAACTTGCACCAAGCGCGGGTGTAGTTCAATGGTAGAACGGCAGCTTCCCAAGCTGCATACGAGGGTTCGATTCCCTTCACCCGCTCCAGCCTATATTTTCCCTGTTTCTCCTAAGCTCTAAAAAATGCCTAAATCATTGATATTTTAGCGGCTTTCATTCTACGAGCGTATCCCTAATAGTCCCTATAGCGCCAAAATTAGCGGGTAGGATTGTGGGTATAATTTGAGCCTTTAAAAATTAACTGCCTATAATGCGGGTATATAAAGCGGGTATGATCGCCCGTAACCTTTGACATATAAGGGAGTTCGATAGCGTTATGGTAGGTAAAACGATAACTTTACTTACTGACTTAGAAGTTAAAAATGCAGAGATTAAAGAAAGTGCTTACAAGCTAAAAGACATGCCGGGGCTGCATCTGCAAGTGAACCCTAGCGGCTCAAAAATCTGGCGGCTGCGCTATCGAAATCCTAAAACGACCAAAGAAACCATGTACACCATCGGCACTTTTCCCCAAGTGAAGTGCGCAGCGGCACGCCTAGCAGCGGAAGAGGCCAAAGCGCAAGTAAGGCAAGGCATAGACCCAAATACCCAAAAGCAGCGTGAACGCTTGCGGGGAAGTGGGAAAACATTTAAAGAAGTGGCTTTAGAATGGCATGAAAACCAGCTAGAGCGCTGGCGTGCTAGCAATGCTGAGTAAATCATGCGTTCCTTAGAGTTAGATGTATTTCCTCATCTTGGAGATCAAGCGATTGCTGAACTCGAAGCGCCTGAAGTAGTAGCCGTCTTGCGTAAGGTTGAAAGTCGAGGCTCATTATCACAGGCTGAAAAAGTACGCCAACGGGTGAATGCGGTGTTTCGTTTTGCAGTCGTCACCGGGCAAATTAAAGGTAATCCACTCCCAGAGAATTTGCGGGGTGTGATTAAGGCAAAAAAAGAAGGGCATTTTAACGCCTTAACAGTGTCTGATTTACCCGCTTTTCTACGTGATCTAGCTAGTTATCGGTCGGAGGTTTTGCGGCGTGCCGTGCAATTCACCTTATTAACCACGGCGCGTACTGAATCGGTCAGAATGGCCGAGTGGAAGGAAATTGACTGGAATAATGCGCTATGGAACATTCCCAAAGAGCACATGAAAAACAAAGACCAACCCCATACCATCCCTTTATCAAGGCAAGCTTTGAAATTGCTGGAAGAATTGCAGCCTTTTACCAGTGATTCACGTTTGATTTTTTATACAACGCGACGTGATCAAGAAATGAGTGAGAACGCGATGCTAAGCGTTATCAAAAGTATGGGCTGGCAAGAAAAGACAACCATACACGGCTTGCGTGCCACGGCTTCTAGTACCTTGAAGGAGCATGGTTTTAGATTTGAGGTGGTAGAGCGTCACCTTGCTCATTTAGGGCGTGATAAGGTGGCGAATGCTTATGATCACATGGCGCAATACTTACCTGAGCGTGCGCAGATGATGCAATGGTGGGCTGATTTTCTGGATGATCAATACCAAGGTACAGGAAAAATACTTGTGGGTAATTTTGCGCGGGGCAGGGCGTAAGTCTGCTAAGTGGATCAAATTGAATAGTGAGTATGTCGATGTCAGATACACCTAAGAAAACCCTAAGCCTCAAGCGTAGCCAGCCAAGTATTGATAGCGCAACGCCTGCCACGGTTCAACGCACAGGTAAGCGCATCATCCGCCGTGAAGAACTAAGCAATGTACAGAAGCCCGGAACCATCAAGCAAAAACTAGCAAGCAACAAAGGCAAACCCAAAAAGCCACCCCGCAAGCCACAGCCTAAAAAGCCGGTGATTGCCCCTAGCGACTTGAAAGCTAAAGAATTGAATGACCGCTTGAATGGGTTCAATGTTTGGCTGAACTACCAACCGCTAGCCCTTGGCATTGAAAAACAGATATTCAAGCTGGTGAATGATGAGTGCTTTCCCGGTGCATCTAAGAAAGTTGTTCAGAAGGTGCTAAGAAGGCATACACAGCATGGTCGTTATTTAGCGGCACTGGTACAGGGAGGTGAGCGCTATCAGTTGGAGGGGGTAAGCAATGGGGCAGTGAGTGAGTCTGAACGTCAATGGGCAGTGGAGAAGATCACGGCACGGCAAAGCTAAGCAATTTTTGCTAATGTATTTACAAATACAATACGGAGCACTATAACTAATGGATGTTGTGTATGCCTTAAATGGTATTACGTTTGTATGGAATGCTAACAAGGCCACTACTAATAAACATCGGCATGATGGCATTAGCTTTGAACAAGCTGCCCAAGCATTTTTTGATCCTTTCATCAAATTGGTGGACGCAAGCCGTAACGATGAAATGAGAGAAGCGATTATTGGTATGGATAAAGCATGGAACTTACTCTTTGTCGTACACATTCAGGTTGAAGATGACCGTATCAGGCTAATTTCTGCTCGCAAAGCCACGCGGAAGGAACAAGAATATTATGAAGATTGAAGTACTCAAAAATCGCTTAGTCAAAGATCGCCCGATGACAACGATCACCTTAAGAATGCCCGTTGATGTGGTGGAAGACCTCAAGCGGATCGCACCTACTTTAGGATTTAACGGCTATCAAGGTTTGCTGAAAACCTATGTGGGACAAGGTTTGCGGCGTGATCTTGAGCGTTTAGACAATGATGCAGTGACCGCTTTGGTTTCGAGTCTTAAGCGGCGTGGTGTGAGTGAATCGGTGATTATGGATGCCTTGAATGAAGCAGTGCATGATTAGTAGTTGCCTGAGTCCGGCTAAACGAAAACTTATACTTGTGCTTTGTCTTTAATTTAAGTACAACTATTTGTACTTAATCAAGGAAAGTAACCGTGGAAGCCATCAGTTATTCTGAATTTAGAAAAAACCTTGCCCATGCCTTGGATAAGGTAGAACAAGACCGAACACCTTTATTAATCACTCGCCAGAACGGTACGCCTGCCGTCTTGATTTCTTTAGATGAATACAACGCCTATATGGAAACTGCGCATCTTGCAGCCAGTCCTAAAAATGCTGAGCGTTTGAACCGTGCCATTGCTCAATTAGAGGCTAAGCGGGGTGTGGTACGTGAATTAGTGAAGCCAACAGAATGATTCTGTGTTGGGCTGATGACGCATGGGATGATTATCTGTATTGGCAACAAACAGACCGTAAAGTATTAAAGCGAGTGAATGACCTGATCAAAGACATGAAGCGCACCCCGTTTGAGGGCTTGGGCAAGCCCGAACCGCTCAAGCATCAATGGTCTGGTTATTGGTCAAGGCGGATCACAGAAGAACATCGGCTCGTATACAAGCTGGAAGAGGGTAGCCTCTATATCGCTCAGTGCCGTTACCATTATTGAACTAAGATTCAATCATCTTACCAGTCGGACAAGTTCCGGCTTTTTCATGCCTGCCACACTGCAATAATTTTCCAAAAAGAAAACTATGCTATGCTTTGAGTGTCTAATTCATTCAATCAACTATAGAGAACACGCAACGATGGCAACAGCAACGCTTAGAACCGTGGGTAATTCGGTGGCCGTGGTCATTCCTAAGCAATGGCTAGAGGTTTTGAAGTTACAGGCCGGTTCACAAGTTGAACTTGCACTAGACGGGAATCGCTTAACCCTGCAAGCGCCTATTAAAAAACCTCGGAAAAAATACACCTTGGATCAAATGCTGGCTGAGTGTGACCCTAACGCGCCTTATCCTGAAGAGTTGCGTGAATGGGATGACATGCCAGCGGTAGGGCGTGAAATATGGTAAGCCGTGGCAATTTTCAGCAGGGTGATATTGTCAGGGTAAGCTTTAATCCTACCGTAGGCCGTGAGCTGCAAGGTGAGATGCGCCCAGCCTTGGTTATTTCTGAAGAGGCGTTTAATCGACTGACAGGTACACCGTTGGTTTTGCCCATTACTCAAGGCGGTAATCTGGCACGCTTGGCTGGCTTTACTGTGCCCTTAATGGGCAGTGGTACAGAAACTCAAGGTGTGATCTTAGTTCATGCTATCCGTTCAATGGATTTACAGGGTAGGGGAGCTAAGAAGGTTGAAACCGTACCTGAAAGTATCATGGATGAAGTGCTTGCCAAGTTAGCGGGTGTCTTGGGATTAGAGGAATAGCTGACAATGAATTTTCAAAGACCAAAGCCGGACACGATCCGGCTTTTTTATACCCGCCTTTTGCCTGAATCCCTTCTGAATTGAGGTTTTTAAACAGGTGCATGACATGTCACGTGACATGTCATCTTGATAGTCGCTGAAATCCAGCTCTGAAGCCGTTATTTGTCAAAAGTGTAATGTTCCAATTATTCGCGTGATTGTCCCGCCCACGGGTATGGGGGAGTTTTTCGACCCTCTCCACCAGCTTAGCTACTGGATGGCTTCACCTGTTTATTCGTAGATGAAACCAGCATGATAATAATCAGTCCTGCCACTAGCAGCATTGAACTACCCTCTATCTTGACCCCGCATTCAACTAGAAGAGGCTAGTTCAACCTGCTAGGCAGGGCTAATTCATTTGCCTAATGCACCCCTATTGATTCCAGAAAACCCGTATCCACCTGCCACGCTGGTGGATGCTCCCTGCGTGATTCCTAGCAGGAAAAAAAGGAGCATAGATAACACCTAACCAAGAGGAACAGGCGATGAACAAATTAAAAACGGATTGGATACGGGCTTGCATTGCAGGCCGCACCGTCGACGGTCGAGAGATCACTGAACAGCAGATTCAAGACATGGCAAGCAGCTACACACCTGAGGTGTATCTGGCGCATATCTGGCCTGAACACATTCGGGGTATTGACCCTAGCGGGGTGTTTAAGTCCTTGGGCGATGTGCTGGAACTCAAAGCAGAACGCATCAAAGGCGGTGCATTAGATGGCGTGTTAGCCCTCTATGCCATTCTAGAGCCGCATCCTGACTTAGTAACAATAGTACGCAATGGGCAAAAGGTACATTTGTCCGTCGAGATTGAACAGAGTTTTGCGGACACCGGCAAAGCCTACTTAATGGGCTTAGGGGTGACGGATTCACCCGCTTCTTTGGGTACAGGTTTAATGCACTTCAATGCACAAAGCCGCCACACCAATCTATTTTCAACCCCGCTGCTGTGTGATGGCTTCCAATGCCATAGCCCTAAGGGTCATGAATTCGCCCTGATTTTAGAGAGCCTTGACCGCTTAGAAAGTCTGTCTCAACGGACAGCACTCGCTGCCAACTATGCCACCCGTGCCGATTTTGAACGCTTAGAAGCGGTCATTAGTCGCCTTGATGAAACGATTCATCAGTTTGGTGAGCAAGAAGTCATTCATCATGGTTCACGTCCTGAGACTACGGGTGTTCCCCCTGACTTTGAACGGTCACGTTTCCCCGTTGGTTATTAATTCATAAATTTTATAGGTAGATAGATATGAAACAGAAAACTCGTGAAGTATTTACGCAGCTCAAGCGTGAAACGGCTCAAATCAACCAAATAATCGATACATCAGAAAAATTTAGCCTTATTCCCTCGGTAGAGCAGCGCTTAGTAGGTCAGCAGGGCGAATCATCCGCTTTTCTCAAAAATATCAATGTCATTGGTGTGACGGAGCAAAAAGGCCAGAAATTAAGATTGGGAGTCGGGCAACCGATTGCCAGCCGCACCAACACGGATGACAAAGAACGTCAAACCGCCTTTGTCGGTGACATGACTCCTGATGATTACGAGTGCAAGCAAACCAACTTCGATATTCATTTGAGTTATCGGGTGATGGATGCGTGGGCAGTGTTTACCGATTTTGCCACTCGTTACCGCCGCGCAGCCATTAAGCGTATGGCTTTAGATCGCATTATGACTGGCTGGAATGGCTTGAGTGCTGCCCCTGAAACAGATCGCACCGCTAACCCACTCTTGCAAGATGTGAATATCGGCTGGCTTGAAAAAGTGCGCCTCAATAATCCAGTACGGCTGTTAGGTTATGACTCCAGCGGTTTGGCAACCAGTAATCAAATCACCGTGGGTGAAGGTGGCCTGTACAAAACCTTAGATGCTTTGGTGTTTGATGTGTCCGCCAATCTCTTAGACCCGTGGTTCGTCGGGGGTGATGATCTGGTGCTGATTATTGGCCGTGAATTATGGGTGAATCATGGCCTGACGCTCTATAACGATAACCGCGCTGCGACTGAGCGCAATGCTTTACAAATCTGGTTTGCGAATGAAGCGATTGGTGGCCTAAAAACCATCTCTGTACCGTTCTTCCCCCCGCGTGGTTTGGTGGTGACCTCTTACGACAATCTGTCTTTGTACTACCAGCAAGGCAGTATGCGCCGCGCCATTATTGATAATCCTAAGCGGGATCGGGTCGAGGAATATTTTTCCTCAAATGATGCCTATGTGGTGGAGGATTACGGCAAGTTTGCCGGTGTACGTCCGACCGCTATTCAGTTGAAAGATGCTAACGGCAATTGGGTCTAAACCATGCGTTCCTTGGCTCAACAGCATTTGAACCAGCACCAGCATGCAGCCGCACCGGCTGCACGGGTTGCCCCTGTACCGACGGGTACACATCCACAATTGCCAGTGCGATGTGCTTATTTGCAGGTGGAGTTAATCAAATTAAAGGCGATTCGCAGCCGTGAGGCACGCAACCAGCGCAAGGCCAAATTGCTAGCAAGTCTCACTGATTACCTCAATGAAGTGTTAGCCAGTGGACAATCAGGCCATGACCCGGTGCTAGTCCGGTGCTATATTTGGGCACTGGACTGCCAGCAGTTTGAACGCTGTTTGCAGTTGGCCGAATACGCGATTCAGCACCAGATGCCTGCACCGCCTGAATTTACCCGTACCGTACCAGAAATTCTGATGGAAGAGCTGGCTTATCAAGCTTTACACGCTGAACAACCACAAGACTACTGTGAGCCGTTGTTGCGTTTGGATGAACTCACCACCCAAGAAGATGTGCAGGACGCAATACGCGGCAAGTTCTACAAGGCGCTTGGCTTGGCACAACCCGCTAATAAACCACAAGCCGCCTTGTCGTTTTTCCAACAGGCCGCCCGTTATGGCGCGTCCGTTAAAACCAATCTGAATAAATTGAAGAGAGAGATTGAAAGCTATGAATAGTCCCGTATCGACCGAACAAACCAATAATCGTGAATGGCTTGGAGGCAAGGCCGCTGCCCGTTTCCTTGGCTTTGATAATCACAGTGCTATTTCCCATTTGCCGATTAAACACCTACGCATCCAAGGCAAAGATGGACGGATTAACTACCGTTACAAATTGGCTGATTTAGAGGCTTTTAAGCAGTCCTGTACTTATGGGGAGTTAGAGGCAGCGCCTACCGAGGCGGAGCTTCCAGAGGACTTTTTCTAGGTATTAATGCATTTAACGTCGAGGCAGCTTTATTTTTACTACTCCATTCAAGCTGCCTTTTTTAAAGTTCCAGACACTTGGAAAATGTCGCTCTATACAGTTAAATAAGTTCCTACTCGCTGGGCTAGGCTGATCACTGAACCCCTGTAAACCCTTTTGCAGGTTGCCCAGCAATTTTAAAAAGGGAAGTAGCACAAGGGTGTGTGAATGACGGATAAGCCAAGGGAAAGTAGTTCGCTGGCACGTATGGGCGCATTGGTAGAGTATTGGGCAGATAAAACCCGTCTTATAGAAAATCTAGCGCAAAGAACTCAATCCGTAGAACGCTTGTTAATTCCGCTAGAACAATGGCAAACGCGCCTAAAGCCCTTGCATCTCAGTCGCATAAAGCCTAGTGGTTATCAAAAAGTTAGTTATCAAGCTAACGCTCAAATCATTCAACCTGAATATCTAACTCCTCAGTTGACAGGCAGCCCGTCTTTACCCCAGCCGAGACCATCAATTGGTGACAAACAACAGGAGCGTCGAGAAATCTATGAGCAAGTCGTTAGAGACTTAGGGCGTTATGCCCAAAAAGGCTTATTGGTGGCTGAAGCTGCAAAAAGAGCACATTGCAGTGAAAAAACGATGAGGGCAGCTATCAAGGGTAAAAAATAAACAGTTTTTGGTAATTTTGGTTAATTATTGAACTGTTGTTGGTAATGTTTGGTAATCTTTGGCAATGTTCTCAATGAGCCACTAATGCTATGGCAGCATAAAAAAAGCCCCGACCAATAAAGGTTTCGGGGCTTAAATAAAGCGTGCCATTATGATGCATCGAAAAAATCGAACAAACTACAGTAAGTATTCAAATTTTCCCGAATTGACGCAAAAGCGCACACGGGAGCATACTCTAGCCGTTGGTAGAAATGACCAACACACAGCAAAATTCTGGGACTCTCATCCCCAACGTAGGCGGCATACCCGCCACAGCAACGCGGGTTTTTTTGTGCCTGTAAGTTGCGTAACATCCTGCGGTTATCTGCCGGGTGTGCGCGGACTACAACACGGTATAAGCCGAAACATGCGCGTCGTTCACCTACGTGACGATGAGAACACCCGGCAATTTTTGCCAATTCTCAGAACTTATGTAGGAAACCAAGCGATGACCGCTACTCAATCTATGGGTAATTCTGCCCGCTATTCTTTTGCCTATCCGTCCTTAATGCGCCCTGTTGCTGTTGGGGGTGCTGCATGTTGATCTACGAATCCCCGATTAAGACCATTAGCCTCAGCTCCTTTGATGATCTCTCCATCAAGGTTGCAGAAATCGAAGCCGTACTAGCGTCCATTCATGAACTATGCAGCCTTGATAATCAAACCGGTTTAATGCTGAGTGCTACCGAACGCCTCTGCCAATGGTTACAAGCCGATGTTCTCGCTTTGCATACCGCTTACCGTCAACAGCACGGCGGTTATTTCGAGCAAGGGGGGAAAGCATGAGCCTCTTACCACCTCGCAAACCTAAAACAGTCACCACCGTTCAACCGCCTGAAACGGTCAATATCATTCCCGTAGTGACAGATCGCATCATCCGCATGAAAGAAGTGGTGCATATCTCTGGCCTCGCCTTGCCAACGGTCTACAAACAAATCGCTAAAGGCACTTTTCCGCCGATTGTCAAAATTACCGGACGCGCTAGCGGCTGCAAAGCCAGTGATATTAATCGTTGGTTAGCCGGTGAGCGCAACTTCAAACAGGAGGCCGCACAATGAGCAAGCCCATCACTGTTGAAGCCCTTCAGCCACTATCGTTTGAAGAACGCCTCTTACTGGTCAAAGCAGAAGTCATCAACCGCACTCAATCCCAGCCAGATTCTGAAAAAAACTATCAACGCACGCGCTTATGGGTCTTGTGGCTCAAGAAGAATGTGCTTGATTTGCCAATGAATAGAGGGGTGCAAGCATGATGCAAGCCACCCTCAATTATCCACATCACCGCCACGATGCTGCATGGATTCAATCCCGCTTTGCGGTCTTGCCCGATAACTACCATACCAGTGTGGCTCGCGAATATACCCAACGCTTTCAGCAGGCAGGCCAGCACGAAGGCGAAAAGCGTCGTAACGCAAACCTGTTCTTATTAGATTTAGCTGAGCGTGCTCAGAAGCGGGTTTTCACCTTATCCGATGATGCATTAGTACGTAAATCTGAGCGCCTAGCCTTACTGTGTCGGCGCTTAGTGCGCGATGGCAACCAAGCAGCAACCGCATCCGAATGCGTATCCGAACGGTCAGTGCAGGCCGTTCTTGCCGTCTATCAGGGGCAAGGTTTCAGTATGGCAGCGCTCCAAGCTAAGCATGAGGTGCAAGGCATCATTGCCCGTCTTTCCGATGCGGATTGGTGGTTTCGTCAACTATTACGCTACCAAGACCGTGCTCAAGAGGCTTTTGCTATCCAGCTAGGTGAAGTTCGGCGTGGTCGTGGCTTGTATCTCTCGCAAGCCATGTTTAAGCAGCTACAGGCACGGATTCAATCCAGTATTCAAGCCCTTGCTAACTTGGAAGCAGTGAATGAGGACACTGGCGAAATCGTGGATATGCTTACGGTATTAAAAGGCTCTGTCGCTAATCCTGAGTTACGGCGCATTGAATTGATGGTCAGAATGCGCGGCTTTGAAGAGGCAGCGAATCAAGCCGGACACGTCGGCATGTTTTACACTCTGACTTGCCCTTCAAAGTTTCACCGCTTTACCACTGAAGTGAACCCGCAAGGCCAGAAGCGCCTTGCCCCGAATCCGAGTTATGGCAATTACACCCCACGCGAAGCCCAAAGCTATTTAACGGCTTTATGGGCAAGGATTCGCGCCAAACTGAAACGTGATGGCCTAACCGCTTATGGCTTTCGGATTGCCGAACCTCACCATGATGGCTGCCCCCATTGGCACATGCTGCTATTTGTCCAACCCGAACAGCAAGCTCAAGTCACTGCCATTTTGCAGGATTATGCTTTACGTGAAGATGGCAACGAAAAAGGCGCTGCAGCCTACCGTTTCCAAGCGGTTGCGATTGACCCCAAAAAAGGTAGCGCCACTGGCTATATCGCTAAATACGTGAGCAAAAACATCAATGGTTTTGGTGTTGATGAAGATCACGAAGGCCATACCGATGCACAAGACAGCAGCCAACGGGTACGCGCATGGGCTTCTTTATGGGGTATTCGCCAGTTCCAGCAAATCGGTGGTGCGCCTGTCGGTGTCTGGCGTGAGTTACGGCGCTTAGATGCAGCTCCCGAAGGTTTATCAGAAAGTTTGTTAGAACAAGCTCGAAGTGCAGCCGATCAAGCCGATTGGTGTACTTATCTACAGCTCCAAGGCTTGCTGACCCCACGTAATCAGCAGCCGATTGGGGTATTGCGATTAGTGCCTAGTGATGTCAATGGTAAATTAAAAGAATCGCGCTACGGTGAATTGGTAGAGCGAGTTCATGGGTTACGCTTTCAGGGGCTGCACATTCTTACACATACTGAGGTTTGGACGATTCAGGCCAAAGCCAATACTCCCAACACTCCCAAAGCTAGTCTGCCAATTCCCGAATCGTCTATTCGCTTTGAATTTTCTTTAAGCGGCGCAGCCGCGAAACCTCGGAGTACTGTAAATAACTGTACGCGCCTACCCGTTGATAAGGTGGAGCGTGTTGAAAATGAGCAAGAAGATGATCTGTTATATGCGCGGCGCGAACGTGCAGCCATTGTTTTAGAAAGTCTAGCCAGCCTAAAAACCTTAGATCGCCCTGCCCAAGTGCTTGCAACACAAGGGCAGAACTTCACATCAACGACTTTCACGGAGTCAAAGACATGCAAGAGCCATCTTATCAGACCTTAGAGTCCAATAGTGATCCGCAACCAGCAACGAATTACGGTTATGAACTCATAGCCTTTGTGACCGCTTTGCTGATGGTCGTGTTTATCGACCTACTCCCGACCTTAGTACAAGCCGATCTCAAGCAATTGCCGTTTTGTGTAATGGGATTAGCTTTCGTATTCGCGGCTTTGCTCGCTTATCAATATCAACACCATGCACGCTTTTGGGCGTTCATTGTCGCATCTATCTTGATTACTACCGGATTCTAAGGGGCTTGTTATGAATGAATTAGTGACTTATCAACACGGTGCAGAACACCATGCTAAAGCTGTGCATTACTCACGCTATTACACACTTGACCAATTAAAGCAGTTCTACAGCACTGCAAGCTTAGGCTTCGTGTGTGCGAGTTTTGCTAGTTGGGCGCTCATGTCCTTTTTTATTGGTCAGTTCTTTGCCGGAACTGAGTTTGAATACATGCACGACTGGCGGCCTATCCAGTTTGTGTATGCAGCGATGGGCGTTGCGCTAGCAACGGCTATTACGATTGCTGAAGCTGTGTTATTCAATTCAGGTCGCGCACGGGAATATCTCTTAGTGGTGGGCTTTTCTGTCGGCTTTTCGATCTTCGCGGAATCCGCAGCCACCATGCAAAGGGAGCAAAGTACCGTCGCGTTCAAATCCACCCAAAGCGAAGTGTATAAAGCCACGATTCGCGCCGTTGATGTATTAGCGACCACTAGCACCTTGACCCCTGCCCAAATCAAACTAAGCCAGCTACAAGCCTCCTATACTGAGGCTAAGCGCTTGGGCAACAAAGGGGCTATGGAAGCGTTACAGCCTCGAATCTTGCGCTTAGAACAGCAAGCGGAACTTGAGCAAGCCAATCGTACTCAGTCGCTACAAGCTACCATTGGGCAGGCCAAAGCACTCGAATATGACGAAACCAAACATCAGGCCATGATTCGATTCTTAGCTGAAGTGTTTGGGCTTAGTCATGTGGTCAGCTCTGCCCTTCTGGCCTTTTTCTTGATCCTTACGTTTAAAATCTGCTTTCATTACCTAGGCGGAATGCGTCAACTGAATGGGCGTTCTATTTCGATTAAAACCGGAAAAATTAGCGCTAGCATTGAATCATTTAGGCTTGCGCCCTCCTCTGCTAAATTGCCCCCAATGCCCTTACAGGAAACTGTATTACAGGTAACTGTAGGAGAAAATGATAATAGTGAAAAATCAACTGTTTACGCTCAGGCTGAGCTTGCCAAAGTAGGGGCAATGGTGAGCTGTCCACACTGTGGCGAACAATTCCAGAAATCAAACAAATGGCATTTATTTTGCTCAAATAATCGCAAGCCTAGAGCTGACGGCGGTAATTGTTCCGATGACTGGCACAACGCCCAAGACCCTGAACGTGCAGCGGTAGCACAGGCCAAAAGAAGGAAAGGGGCAGGGGAGTAGCATCCTCAAGAAAAGCCAGATTCACTAAGAATTAGGACTGAAACAAGAAAGGCCGGTTACACACTGGCCTTTTTTATTTTGGTTTTGCTATCAGAAGCTAATCGGGTCACAATGCATAGAACTATTATCTATACTAATTTTTTAGGAATTAGTAGTTAATTTAAAATCATATAGTTATGGTTGGTTATGATGGTTATTAGTAGGGTATGTACTAGTTTATTGGTATAAAGAAATGCGTAAGGTAGTTAATCCACCCAATACAGACGAACAGTTGCAGCGTGTTTTAAGGATGGATAGTAAATCACTGCACTTGATTTTACAGAATAGAAGCATGCTTGATCAGTTTGGTAGGTATCGCCATTGGGACAGATTGCGCTATATGAAGCCTCCAGAAGGTTTGAGTGTAGTGGATTGGTGGTTAGCAATAAAACTTGCTAGGCAGTCACAATATAAGGCGGTCAACTTATTTGACAAGGATGGTTCACCTTTCAAGCTGGTGATGTTTGATGATATTTACCGCTCATTACATCAGATAGATAGTTATGCAGGTGGCAATATTCATCTTAATGAGCCTGTGATCAATCCCAGTACTAGAGATACGTATTTAGTGCATTCTCTGATTGAGGAGTCTATCAGCTCTAGCCAGTTAGAAGGTGCATCAACCACGCGGGCTGTGGCTAAAGAAATGCTTGCAACTCAACGTAAGCCCAAGGATAAAAGCGAGCAGATGATTTATAACAATTATCAAGCGATGCGTTTTATTCATGCCAATAAAGAGCAGGATTTAACACCTAAGCTCATTTACGAGCTGCATGCAATTGTTACACAGGATACGTTAGACGATAGCAAAGTAGGGGTCTTGCGTTCATCCGTGGATAATGTTGTCGTGGCTGATGCGATTACTGGGGAGGTTATTCATGTGCCACCTGATGCAGCTTTATTAGCAGCGCGTATTGATGAGCTGTGTATTTTTGCCAATATGGAGCAAGAAACAGTATTTATTCACCCCGTTGTGAAGGCGATTATTTTGCATTTTATGATTGGCTATATTCATCCCTTTGTTGATGGGAATGGCCGTACTGCTAGAGATTTATTTTATTGGTACATGGC
>JBJOOT010000008.1:0-44430 GCA_046051185.1 Pseudomonadota bacterium
GCACGCACTGATTTAACGGTTATTACGAATTTAATTGAAGCACGGCTTTTAGCAGGTAGTCGGGATTTATATCATCACATGCGAGCGGGTATTAGCCCTGAAAATATGTGGGATAGCCGGAGCTTTTTTCTTGCTAAATTAGCCGAGCAAAAAGCTCGCTATCTGCGCTTTGGTGATACCGCCTATCGAGTCGAACCCAATTTAAAAGAAGGGCCTGGCGGTTTACGCGATATTCACATGATCAGCTGGATCATTGAGCGCGAATACGGTCATCTGTCACTTTCAGAACTACACGAACATCGCTTACTCGATCAAAATGAATATGAATGTCTTCGTGAAGGTCGAGCTTTCTTATGGGGCATTCGCTTTGTTTTACATACCATCACGGGGCGTAAAGAAGATCGGCTATTATTCGACTATCAGCATACTTTAGCCAAAACCTTTGGTTATGATGTAGAGCAACGCAATGAAGCCGTTGAAGCTTTTATGCAACGCTATTACAAAACAATTACTGAACTTGAACGTTTGACGGATGTGTTAATGGGCGTTCTGCGGGTCAAACTAGCGGTTGATGAGCAACCCCAGCCCATCATGGTGGGAGAATGGTATGAGAAACGTGGCAATTTATTAGCAGTTAATTCACCCGATACCTTCACCCTTTACCCTACTGCTTTATTAGAAATTTTTCTTTTTTTACAAAATACCCCCGGAGTCATTGGACTTGCTCCAGAAACTATTCGCTTGATGCGTAGCAATCTTCATCGGGTAGATTCAGGTTTCCGCCAGCAAATTTGGCATCGGCAAATCTTTATGCAGATACTCCGCCAGCCCAGTGGTATTACCTTTGTGCTGCGCCTGATGAATCGCTACGGTATTTTAGCAGCTTATTTACCGGCTTTTGCCCATATTGTCGGGCGGATGCAATATGACCTATTCCATGCCTACACAGTGGATGAACATACCCTATTTGTGATCAGCAATGTACGGCGCTATAGCACTGAAAAAGGAGCTGCTGAATTTCCGATGTGCAGTGAAATTTTCAAGCGCTTACAAAAACCAGAAATTCTTTATCTCGCCGCGCTATTTCATGATATTGCGAAAGGACGAGGCGGAGATCACTCTGAGCTAGGCTCGGTCGATGCTTATGAGTTTTGTCGTGAGCATGGCTTAAATATCCATGATGCCTCATTGGTCAGCTGGTTAGTTCAAAAACATCTGCTGATGAGCGTCACCGCACAACGCAAAGATATTAGTGATCCCACTGTAGTTCAAGAATTTGCTGGACAAATCATTGCCCAAAACCGCTTAGATTATTTATTTCTACTCACCATTGCGGATATTAAAGGCACTAATCCCAAGCTTTGGAATAGTTGGAAGCGCTCTTTGCTCACTGAATTATATTTAAGTACGCGTAATTTACTCAATCAACGCTTGCCAGCCTCAGAAAAATCTGATTCGATTATTGCCCAAAAACGTAATTCCGCTTTAGAGTATTTAACTCATCATGGTTTTACTGAGCAAGCCTGCCTCAAACTATGGGAAAATCTAGGCGAGGACTATTTATTACAACATTCGGTAGAATCTATCTGTTGGCATGCTCAAAGTATTCTTAGCGCCTCAGCGAGTGATTTACCCTTAGTAAAAATACGCACAACTCTTTCGGGTAGTAGTAATATTATCTTTATTTACAGTGCCGATTCACCGGATTTATTTACCCGAGTCGTTTCAACCTTAGAGCAACTCAATTTAAATATTGTACAAGCCCGTATTGTCTCTGTGGAAGACAATGGCTTTGATTTATATACCCTACATATTTTAGGATCAGATAATAAACTGATTGATGATGTAATGGATCAAAATCATATTGTAGAGGTCATGCAACGTAATTTACGTCGAGAGCAATTCCAAGTACGTCAACACCGCCCACCGCGTATTTTGCGTAATTTTGATGTTCCTACACGGATCAACTTCCGTCAACAAGCCGATAAAAAACTCACGATTATGGAAGTCAGTACCGGCGATATGCCCGGCTTGCTTTCACGAGTCGGCGAAACCCTCGATCAAGCAGGTGTACGGGTGCACAATGCGCGAATTACAACTTTAGGTGAACAAGCAGAGGATATTTTCTATATCACCACCCGCGATGATGAAGCCATGATTACGGATGCTGCCATGCAAAATAATCTTCGTCATTCACTCGTTGAAGCACTAAAAATTTAATTATCCGCATAAGCCGAATATTAGTTGCTAATAACTCCTCGCTGACCTATATAAAGACTGATGATTATCAAGGAGGTGTCTTCATAGCACTTCCTTGCCTGTTTTTACCCCCCTTCAGCATCTTTAGGAGAAACTACATGACCGATCAACTCAAAGACGAAAATTTCAAAGAAAAAGTTACTGAATTTTTACAAGAAGCCAAAGAAGAAATTGAGGAATTTCTTGAGGCTGTGTCCGATAAAGCTTCAGAGGTCATGGAGGAGCTACGTGAGAAAATCGAGGAAGCCAAAGATATGGCTGAGCATGCCGTTGATAAAACCAAAGAAGCCGCCGCTAATCTAGCGGATAAAGCTGAAGATGTAGCCGCTGATGCTAAAGGGGTAGCTGAAGAAGCGGTTGATAAAACCAAAGAAGCCGCCGCTAATTTAGCGGATAAAGCTGAAGATGCAGCCGCTGATGCTAAAGGGGTAGCTGAAGAAGCGGTTGATAAAACCAAAGAAGCCGCTGCTAATCTAGCGGATAAAGCTGAAGATGCAGCCGCTGATGCTAAAGAGCTAGCGGAAGAAGCCGTTGATAAAACCAAAGAAGCTGCCGCTAATTTAGGTGATAAAGCCGAAGATTTAGCCTTAGAGACTAAACATGCCGCCGAAGATGCAACTTTAGATGCCAAACAGTTAGCAGAGAATGTTGAGCAAAAAGCCAGCCAAACCGCTGAAAATCTTGCTCATTCTGTTGAAAATGCGGCTCATAAAGTCTCTCATAGCGATCAAGCATAAAAAACCTTGACCGAAAAATAAAAGCCCCAGTTTGGGGCTTTTATCGAACTAAAATAATTGCTTAGCCTTAGACTGCATCTTTCATACTTAAACGCATCCGGCCTTGGCGATCAATTTCAATCACTTTAACCTTTACAATATCACCGACATTCACAAAATCAGTGACCTTTTCAACACGTTCTTGGCTAATTTGGGAAATATGCAATAAGCCATCTTTACCCGGTAGAATCGTCACGAAAGCACCAAAGTCCATAATCCGTGCCACTTTACCTTCATAGACTTTATTCAACTCGACCTCAGCCGTAATTGCCTCGATCATGGCCTTCGCTTTGTGTGCAGCCGCCGCATCGACAGCCGCGATTTTAATAAAGCCATCGTCACTAATATCAATCGTAGCCCCTGAAGCCTCAGTAATACCACGGATAGTCTCACCACCCTTACCAATTACTTCACGAATCTTTTCTGGATTAATTTTTAAAGTCACATAGCGCGGGGCATAATCAGACAGTTGATCACGCGGGGCAGCAATCACTTTTTCCATTTCACCGAGAATGAATAAGCGTCCTGCTTTAGCTTGTTCTAAAGCACGCTCCATGATTTCACGGGTAATACCATTGATTTTAATGTCCATTTGTAAGGCGGTAATACCATTACGTGAGCCGGCCACTTTAAAATCCATATCACCTAAATGATCTTCATCCCCTAAAATATCGGTTAAAACCGCGAAACGATCACCTTCTTTAATCAAGCCCATCGCAATCCCTGCAACTGGCTCAGAGACGGGTACCCCCGCATCCATTAAGGCTAAAGAGCTACCGCAAACGCTCGCCATTGAACTTGAACCATTCGATTCAGTAATTTCAGAGACACAACGAATGACATAAGGGAAATCCTCCATCGCGGGAATAGTCGCTTTCACACCACGCTTAGCTAAACGACCATGCCCAATTTCACGCCGCTTCGGTGAGCCAATCATGCCCACTTCACCCACACTGTAGGGAGGGAAATTGTAGTGGAACATGAAAGAATCTTTGTACTCACCTGCAATAGCATCAATCACTTGAGCATCGCGCTCAGTACCTAAAGTCGCCACGACCAAGGCTTGAGTTTCGCCACGGGTAAATAAAGCAGAACCGTGTGTACGTGGTAAAACACCGACCCGTACTGTAATAGGGCGCACGGTTTGCAAATCACGCCCATCAATCCGTGGCTTACCTTCCAAAATACGGCCACGAACTACTTTCTTTTCTAAATTCTTAAACTCAACACGCAGCTCTTCTTCACTTGGCCCTGCTACACCTTCTTCTTTTGGCAATAATTGTTCTTTCGCAACCGTCAGAATTTCATCAACGCGGGCATAACGCTCTTGTTTATCAGCGATTTGGAAAGCATCAACTAAAGCGGCCTCGGCGGCTTCTGCCAAACCTTGAACTAAAGCTTGATTGGCTTCTGGGGCTGTCCAAACCCAAGCCGGATTAGCTACCTCAGCTGCCATTTCATTAATGGCATTAATCGAAACCTGCATTTGCTCATGACCGAAAACCACCGCTCCGAGCATGACTTCTTCGCTAAGTAATTTAGCCTCAGATTCAACCATTAATACCGCATCGGCCGTGCCTGCGACCACTAAATCTAAGGCCGAGTCTTTCAATTCTGTATCGGAAGGATTCAGTACATATTGATTATTGATATAGCCTACCCGCGCTGCACCAATTGGGCCTTGGAAAGGAATACCGCAGATTTTTAATGCGGCGGATGCACCTAACATCGCAGGAATATCCGGCGATACATTCGGATTTAAGGAAATAACGGTAGCGACCACTTGGACTTCATTGGTAAAACCTTCTGGGAACAAGGGACGAATGGGGCGGTCAATCAAACGAGCAATTAAAGTTTCTTCTTCTGTCGGACGCGCTTCACGTTTGAAGAAACCACCAGGGATACGGCCGGCTGCATAGAATTTTTCTTGATAATTAACGGTTAAAGGGAAGAAATCACGACCTTCACGGGCTTGCTTTTCTGCAACGGCCGTTACTAACAGAACGGTTTCATCCATACTGATGATAACTGCCGTGCTCGCTTGACGTGCAACTTCACCCGTTTCGATCCGTACAGTATGTTGGCCATATTGGAAGGTTTTGGTCACTTTTGCCATAAATAATATTCAACCTATTGTTTTAGTTTAAGGTGTTACGAACTGTCACGGGCAGGCTGTTTAAAGCTATTCTGTAATAAAATAGCTTTAAACAACCTTCCTGCATGACGACAAATAAAAACTGCTTAATATTGACTTAAGAATAGCTCAAACAAAAACACCGCAGAATTTGCGGTGTTTTTGGTGCATCGACTTAGCGACGCAAGCCTAAGCGCTCAATCAAGGTCTGATAACGCGCTAGATCTTTACCCTTGAGATAATCGAGTAATTTGCGGCGTTGATTCACCATTCTCAACATCCCACGGCGGGAATGATGATCTTTCTTATGGGTCGCAAAGTGCTCGGTTAAATGCTTAATGTTGGCTGTTAACAGCGCAACTTGCACTTCCGGCGACCCGGTGTCAGTGTCTGACTGGCGATAATCAGCTACGATTGCCGCTTTTTGTTCTGCATTCAGAGACATCGTCCAAAGCTCCAGATTAAGTTAGATTGCTAAAAAGGCGGCTATTGTAGCAGTCTAAACCCGCTGGGGAAATACTTATCTTCTGAACTCTGTCAGCTAAATCTTGCTCTAGCGAGTAAGCCTCATTACAGGTGTTTACTCGCTTAAACTTTTAAAAGCTTAATAAGAATAATGAGGTCTGTAGTAGTGGCTAGGCGCATGATAAGCCTGCTGTTTAGCAGCACAACGCCATTGATAGTTGTAATTGTAATAACGCTTTTGGCATTCATAGACGGCGCAGGCATAACCATAATGACTCTTACAACTACTCACGGCGGCTTGCTCTGCTTCCCATTTAGTAGGATACCAAGCACTCCAAGGATTCCATGCGACTGCATTACCTGCAGCACCTAACACTAAAGAGCCTAATAACGCTGCCATCATTAATTTTGCTTTCATGACTGTACTCCTTACAACGAATCGAATCAGATGAATGGGTTCTGTCCTCTTGGACTAACTTAACTTGGCTTGGGTGATTCACTGCTGGCCTCGTCTTGTTGGGATCAGTGTATGAAAATGCGTATTTTCAGTCATAAAGAAGCGGTAAGGTTTTGGTAAACTTGTTATAAACTGAACTCTCTTAGCCCAATGACCTAAATGCATGCCATACTTGATTCGTTTTGATCCGAGCAATCAAACGCTCCACACTGAACAAGGCATTATTCAACTCCCGCCTAAGGTCTTTGCGATCCTTGCTTATCTACGCCAACACTCGCAGCAATTAGTCAGTAAAGAGAAATTATTAACAGCGGTGTGGCCGGGGGTATTTGTCACGGATGCAGTCTTGAAAGTCACGATTGGTGAATTGCGGAAAGCCTTAGCGGATGATGCGAAAGAACCGCGTTTTATTGAAACGGTGCATCGGCGCGGCTATCGTTTTATTGGAGACCTGCCTGAACTTGAAGTAGCTCAAGTTCCTGTTTTGTCTTATATCTCCAGTGATGCTTCTATTGAATCCAAGCTAAGCACTCCGCCTGTTTTTCAGCCTGCTTTGTTGGGTCGAACCCTTGAACTGGCACAATTGCACAAGGCTTGGGAATATAGTCTAGCTGGGCATAAGCAGAGTATCTTGGTACAAGCCGAAGCCGGTTTTGGCAAAACCACTCTGCTTAACTATTGGCTAGCCAGCCTACCCAAGCATCAATTGGTGGTGAAAGTCCAATGTTTAGATCAATACGGGCAAACAGAAGCCTATCAGCCTTTTGTAGATGCCCTAGTCGAACTCGTGACAAGTACACAACAGGACTTAGTACTCAGCCACCTGAAGCAATATGCCCCCATTTGGCTAGGCCAATTACCCCCCGCCTATCAACCTAGCTCTGAAGCGAAACTCGCCGAACCCTTTGGAGCAACCACGGGGCGGATGTTGCGTGAATTTGCTGATTTCATTGAGCAACTTAGCAAAGAGTTGCCATTGGTCTGGGTGATCGAAGATTTACATTGGAGTGATGCAGCCTCAATCGAGCTATTAGCCACTCTGATTCAACGTCAACACCCCGCACGTTTACTTCTCATCAGCAGTTTAAGACCCTCGCATTTACAACAACAAACCCGCCTCAAAAGCCTCTTAGGGGAACTTGCCGCGACACAAAAATGCCAAAGCCTAGATTTAATGGCATTAAACCCCAGTGATTTAGCGGCTTACTTAACAGAACAATTGCCAGCTGCTTTAAATTCTGCTTGGGCAATCGAGCTATTCCAACGCTATACCGAAGGCAACCCGCTGTTCGTCTTTACAGCCTTAGAACATATAAAAAAAAGTAGTGCCTCCATCGAACTCGCTGAGATTACGCCTGCTTGGTTAGAGCAAGCCATTTCTGGGGGCTTAAAAACTTTGTTGGAATATAAATTTGCCAGTTTGCTTCCTAAAGAAACGCATCTGTTACAAGCAGCGAGCATTGCCATTAGCCGTAGCACCTCTGAGGGTTGTGCCGCCATTCTTGAGCAAGATGTGTTAAGCGTAGAAGATGACTATGAACAACTGTTATTAAAAGAATTTTGGCTCATTTCAAGTGGCGAATATGCTTGGCCGGATGGTTCGATTGGGGAAAGTTATCGTTTCCGCCATAAAATCTACCAAGAATTTATTTATACAACGCTCTCAGCCGCCCGTCGTCGGCATTATCATTTGCGTCTAGCCAAGCGCTTACAGGCTGCTTATCAAGAGCGTAGCGCTGAAATTGCTGCGAAATTGGCTTATCACTTTGAACAAGGCGGTGATCTCACCCACGCGATTCACTACCTACAACAAGCCAGCCGTGTAGCTAGCCAACGCTTTGCTTATCATGAAGCCCTGCAACAGCTTGAGCACATTATTGAGCTAATTCATAGTCAAACCAAAGATAATTTGGCTACACTCGATTGGCTAGAACAGCGCTGTAATCTCTTATTGGCTAGCGGCCAATTAGCCCACGCTCTAGCCGCTTATCAAGAATTGATTGCAGCAAGTGAGGCTCAATCCAATCAGCATACGGTGCGTGGTTTATTAGGTTTAGCAGGAGCGCTATTTTGGGTGAATCGCCAGCAATGCCTAGTGACCGGACAACGCGCAGTCGCCTTAAGTGAAACGCTAGGTGATGCAACACTCACTACCCACGCACGCGGCAAACTAGCCCATTGGCGGAGTATTATCGAAGGTTATCACCCTGAATACCGCGAAGACTATGAGTCTGCCATGTTGCTTGCAAAACAAACCGCTGACCCTATCCTGAAATGTACGCATTCTCTGCTGTATATTTATTATTTAATTATTACCTCAAAGTATCAGCAAGCCACTGAAGTGGCCATAGAAACTCAGCAACTGGCTAAAGCAGCCGGTGATGCAAATAGCTATTTAGGTAGTATTTTCTTTCAAGCTTGGTCTTACTTTTATCTTGGTCAATGGCCGGAAATGGCAAATCTGATTAAAGCAGCTTTAGCGTTAGCAGAAAAGAATGCTCAAATTCATTGGGTGACGCATTTTCAATTACAGCAAGCATGGTTGCTTATCCATACTCATGATTATCAAGCAGCTGCTTTATTAGTAGAGCCGATTTATCGGCAATGCCAAACCGCCGCTTTTAAAACCAGTGCTTATTTTTTTAGTGTGATTATTCTCATTCATCTAAAAACCAAACAAACTGAGTTTAATCAAGTTCAAGCCTATATTCATGAAATGAATACTTATTTGTTAACTGATGCACAAGCCATTGATTGGATTTTAAAACTGCCTTTATATCAAGGTATCGCTGAGTTTTATTTACAAACCAAGCAAATTGAATCAGCCCTACAAGCGGCTCAACAATTAGATGCCTTAGCCCAACAATCACAAGAGATTAGTTATCTGCAATTAGCGAAACGCCTCAGCACACAATGCTTAGAGGCACTCAATTAACCACGACTAACTGCTTCGGCAATAGGGTAGCAGTCTATTTCAAAAGCTGGCATTTTTAAAAAAGAGTCTCGATTCACGATGAATAAATAAATAGTAAATGGCTAGCATCGCACTATAAATTAACACAAATAAATAAACCCATAAACTCAACTGATGTTCTGGCTTAACCGTTACCATTAAATGCTGAATAAATGGTACGATGAGGATTAAATCATAAGCTAAGAAACCCGCCAACTGCCCCTTCACATTACCCCAAACGGGGTAAATCAAACCATAAAGAAAGTAAACGGCTGCACCTAAATAAACCCAACCAAATACAATGGAGGTTTGGGGTTTAAGTGGCCAAGGAAAAATATGCGGCAAGCGCAATACAAGGCTAATACCGACAATAACGAGTGCAAGGAAAAATAATCCAAAGGAAAACCGCAATAAAGCTGGAATCGGTTGATTATACTTAAAAGGTATTTTTCTCGACCAAGCATATAAGCCTAAATTGAGTATCAAAGAAAAAGTGCATAAGTCAAGAGCAAAAGAGAGCTCCATCCATTCTTGCACCGCAGGATAACTGATCAGTAGAGTCACCAGTAATCCCGCATACATCATCGCAAAATCTAAAGCCCCTGCTTGAACCGCTGCATATTCTTTTGCCAAGCCAATCCAGAGTACCGGTAGCGCAATGCCTGCACAAATCGAGGCAATAAATAGATAAGAAAGCTTACTATCCTCCCAAGGCCATAAGCTCAAAGCCCAAGGTAAGCGCAGAGCAAATCCTAAGCATAAGGCTAATAAACCAAGACCAACTACAATAAATATAAATCGCATATCCCCCCCTCTTGATACCTACTCGCACCTACTAGTTTAGTTCATTCGCCTAAGGAGAAGATTAGTCATTTTGAATAGATAAGCTTAAGTGCCTTATTAGGCAGGTTTTTTAGAAACTGCCTAGATTCTACCCGCTACGAAATCTACGAAAATAGATGAGCATAGCGACAAATGGATCAAAATGCCCCTGTTCATCTTAAACTAGCTCTTTTACACTGATGTAGTTCTTTAGCCAATTTAGTGTCCTATCCTATGTTCGTAGCCACTTTTAAACTCGATGACTATTGCCGCCGAATTCGCTTCAAAGGTGAATTAAAGCCAGACCTTGCTACCGTCAAAGCCTTGATGCAACAGCATTTAAGAACCATTCCTTTTGAGAATTTAAGTATCCTCGCAGGCAAAGTCATCTCCCTAAAACCTGAAGATATTGTTGACAAGCTCATTCACCAGCGGCGAGGCGGTTATTGCTATGAAATGAATGGTTTATTCACAATGGCTCTAAGCGCTTTAGGTATTAATTATGAATGGGTAGCTGCACGCCCACTATTTCATCAGACTCGCCGTCCACGCACCCATGCTGCCTTAATCGTTGAATTTGAGGGGGTGGAATGGTTACTGGATTTAGGCTTTGGTAGTTATGGTATTCGTGAGCCGCTGCGCTTAGATCAGCTGAATCAGCCGGTGAAACAAGATTATGATCAATTCATGCTCACCCAAGAAGAGGATGGCGATCTAGCAGTACAAGCTTTAGTCGATGGAACTTGGGTTAAACAATACAGCTTTAATCGTAACTCAGTGGATTGGATTGATTTTGCCCCCGCAAACTGGATGAACTCGACCTATCCTGAAGCAATTTTCACGCAAAAGAATGTGATCGTACTGTTCACTCCAACGGGGCGCAAAACTCTATTTGGTCAGTTATTTAAAGAATATAAGGCCGGACAAGTCACCCAAATCACCGTACAAGATGAACAAATCGGCACTGTGCTTGAACAAGAATTCAACTTAATCAAACCCATGTAAGTCTGAATATGCTCAAGACCGAGCGCTTAATATTGCGTCAATGGCAAACCCGTGATTATCCTGAGTTTGCCAAACTCAATGCGGATCCCGAAGTGATGGAGTTTTTTCCTACTTGCTTAAACGCAGAGGAAAGTAAGGCTTTAGCGCAGCGCCTCCAAGCACTTATTGAGCAACAAGGCTGGGGATTCTGGGTTGTTGAATTGAAAGCAACTCAAGCCTTTATTGGTATCTTAGGTTTGAATTCGGTCAGCTCCATTTTACCCTTTAGCCCAGCGATAGAAATTGGCTGGCGCCTACACTCTGCTTATTGGGGACAAGGCCTCGCAACAGAAGCGGCACAAGTAGCGCTACAATTTGGTTTTGAGTCATTACAGCTCACCGAAATTATTGCGTTTACAGCTCTATCAAATCTGCGCTCACAAAGACTCATGCAGGGTTTAGGGATGCAACGTGAGGCTTTAAATTTTGAGCATCCGGCATTGGCTAAAGGTCATCCCTTGGCCGAACATTGTTTGTATCGTTTGAGTCAGCCGCAGTACTACAACACTCAGCGCTTGTTTCATCCCAAGCCTCATCACAACTAATTAAGTTCGTCTCTAATTGCACCCAATTAGCTTTGGAACTTACATAGATATTAGCCTTTACTAAACTATCTAAAGTTGTATCAAGACTTCCTAAAAAGCCTTCACTTGATAGCCTACTTGTCCACATAAACAAGAACCTTGATAAACTTTTGTCATGGTTTAAGTTTCATCCTGTTCAATTAAGCACTCATCGACCTCTATATAATGCATGATACCTTCTAAAACTTTTCATAACTTATTTTGCAGCTTGCGCTCCTAAAATAATCGTCACCATCTTATCGGGTTGGAGTTTAGCCGCAAAAGCACGCTGAATATCTTCACGAGTTACCGCGTCAATTCGTTGCGTCCAAGTATCCAAATAATCAAGGGGCAAATCATTGCGTGCGATATTGGCGATATTACTTAACAAATTACGATTACTATCAATACGTAAGGGAAAACCACCGATCAAATTTGCTTTAGCCGCCTTTACTTCCTCTTCAGTCGGCCCGTGCTCTATGAAATCTTTTAAAATTTGCATTGATAAATCAGCCGCTTGCTTGGCTTGATCAGGGCGCGTTTGCAAAGCAATCGTAAACTCCCCGACACTTTGCCGCGCTGCAAAATAACTATCAATACCATAAGTTAAGCCCCGTTTTTCTCGGATCTCATCACTTAAGCGTGATAATAAACCGTTGCCGCCCAAAATATGATTGCCTACCAAAATCGCAAAAAAATCAGGATCACTACGCTTCATGGCAGGTTGTCCTATCAGAATTTGTGCTTGGGCAGAATCAAAGGGTAGATCTTGTTTTATCGCGGCGGTCAATTTCGCCGGATCAGGTACAGCTGCTAAAGTTGGGCAACTAGCCTGATCTTCTGTTTTCAGACCCGCTAATAATTGCGTCACCAATTGGTCAGCTTGCTCATGGGTCAAAGCCCCCACAATACTGACTTTTGCCTGACACGGTTTGAGTTGAGTGTGATAAAACTGCTTTAAATCTTCCAGTGTTAAGGCTTTTAAGGAAGCCTCTGTGGTGACATGTCCGTAAGGATGTTGCCCAAAAACAGCTTTAGCATAAGCCACACCGGCTACATAGTCAGGGCGGGTTTCGGCTTCTTTAATGGCCGCAACCGTTTTATCTATTTGGCGCTGTGCCACCACAGGATCAAATGCAGGTGCTGCCATTTGTTGGGCAGCTAAAGCAATGGCTTTTGGTAGCACATCAGGATAAGTCAAACTGCGCAAATTAAAGGTGAAGCTATCATTATCTGAGCCAATGCTAAACTCTGCCCCTAAATCCGCCCATGCCTCACCTAAACCCGCCTCATCCAAAGCGGGGCGACCCTGCCAAGCTAATACGCCTTTATTCGCTAAAGCCGCTGCCAGTGTAGACAAACCCATTTTATGCTCTGGGTCGCGGCGTGCGCCTTGGTCAAATTCGACATGCACATCGACCATCGGAATACCCATACTCGAAGCCAGCCAAATCGAACTGCCATTGGGTTGTTGCCAATGCTCAATAGGGGTGGCTGCATTAACCGATCCCATCGCCACTCCTAACACTAAAACACCGACCCCTTGACACGCTAATTGATAGACAAATTGAATAGAATTTATTTTCATACTTTAATGCCTCAGCTCTACAGAGGGTGTGCGTGGTTTAGCTTTCGGATCACGTGGCTGCGGATTTAAAACCGCTACGGTTAACTGATCATCGCCAAAATACTTTTTTGCGACATTTTTAACTTGATCCGGCGTAATTTTTCGCAGCATCTCAATCAATTTATCTTTCGTTGCTAGGGGCAGACCCATCGCCCACAACGAACCTAAATCATTCGCTTGCGAAAATACCGAATCACGTTGATAAATCTCAGCAGCAATCCATTGCGTTTTAACACGTTGTAATTCGGCTTCAGTCACCCCCTCATCTGCAACACGCTTGATTTGTGCTCGCAAGGCAGCCTCTAAATCCTCAACTGTTTTCCCTGATGCGGGTACGCCACTGACAAAAAACAATTGTGGCCCTCGTCCATACAAACCATTTCGGGTACTGGCATTATCTGCAATACGCTGCTCACTATTGATTAAATGACGCTCAAGACGCGCCCCATCATTCCCATCTAAAATTGCAGAAAGTACCGTGAGGGCGAGTGCATCCCAATCATTCTCGGTCGGCTGATCCACTGAGGTTAATTGCGGTACTTTAAATGCCATGAGTAGATTAGCCTGCTCAGCGGGGGCTTTGACTTCCAAGCGTTTAATGCCCATTTGAGTTGGCTCTAGTGCCGATTTACGCACCGGCAAAGGCTTAGCGGGTAAACTGCCATAATATTTTTCAGCTAAGGCCAAAGCCTCCTCAGGCTGGACATCACCAGCAATCACTACCGCAGCATTTAAGGGGGTATACCATTGCTGATAAAAAGCTCGAGCATCATCAGGGGTCAGATGGTCTAAATCATTCATCCAGCCAATAATCGGATTACGATAAGGATTTAGCACATAACTAGCGGCCATTAATTGCTCATACAATAAAGAACGGGGTTGATCATCGGTTCGCATCCGTCGTTCTTCTTTGACCACCTCTAATTCATGTTTAAATTCATCATCAGGCCATTGATTATTCACAAAGCTATCGGCCTGTAATTTCATGACCTCTGCTAATTTATCTTTAGGAATTTGCTGGTAATAAGCGGTGTAATCGGTACTAGTAAAAGCATTATCCTCCCCCCCTAAAGCCGCAACCCGTTGAGAAAATTCACGGGCTTTAACCGTTGGCGTGCCTTTGAACATCATATGCTCTAACACATGGGCTACACCGGTCGTACCACTGAGTTCATCCATCGAACCGACCCGTAGCCATAACATATGCACTGCTGTTGGAGCGCGGTGATCCGGTTTAACAATAAGCTGCATCCCATTTTTTAAGGTAAACAACTGCGGCTCTAATTCTGCGGTAGTAGCGGCTGTAGCTTGGTTAGCCACCATTTGTTGGCTAGCCTGCTCGGCAACAACGGGCGTTGTTACACTCAAAGCGACTAAGCAAGCACATAAAACTCTTGTTTTCATTTAAAGTCTAACCTAGTAATAAACCCAAGGTATTGGTTTTAATTAACAAACGCTTTCTAAGAATTGGCCAGTAACCCTAGCTTGACATCCTCCCCTCACTGAAATGAGGGAATTCCTCCTACGAGACGCTCATGTCCGAGCGCGAGAATGTTCTTGGCGGCATTCACATCTCTGTCATGCACTGCCCCACACACTGGGCAAGACCATTCTCTTATTCGCAAACCCGCTCTACCTTTCGGACTATTGGGACTAATACTGCCACAACACGAACAAGCTTGGGTGGTGTACTTTTCGTTCACTTCTTCAAACCATACCCCTGCGTTCGCGCATTTATACCGGAGCATGGTTTTAAAACTCGACCAGCCTGCATCTAAAATAGACTTGGCGAGTTTCGTTTGGGTTAAGGCGTTTGAACTCACGTTACCTATCACAATGGCGGCATAGGCTTTGACTAATTCCGTCGAAAACTGATGAAGCTGGTTGTGCCGTGTGTTCTTAATCTTGGCATGAATCGCTCGAACGCGGCTCTTCTTTCTGGCGCGTTGTGCGATACCCAGTTTCTGTTGACAGCGCCGATAGTGCTTAGGCGCTGCAAGCTTTTGTCCATTCGACAAGGTAGCGAGATCTTTCAAGCCTAGATCAATACCGATAGCCTCTGTACCCCTAGATTCCAGCTTAGGCGCATTATCCACCACCAAGCAGACATACCAGCGGCCTCGGGCATCCTCCACAAAACAGCCCGTCTTGACGTGGTATTGCTCTAATCCATAGGAATCCCAAAGCTTGAACTGGGTTTTACCGTAGTGAACAAAACCGTGGCCAACTTTCACGGCGGACTGTTTGAAGGGTATCCAGCCTAAGGAGCGTCGAGCCGATTGCGGGTTAGATACTCGCCAATTCAGTTTAGCTTTCTTGAATTGTTTGCGACGGGTAATCAGTTCTTCCGTCACCGCTTGAATGGTTTGGCTATGTAAATTCATCACTTTGGATGCACCCACCGTGTACTGAGCGACATCGTAAGCTGAGAAGAATTGGCCGGTTCTTTTTAAGTGGGTGAAACACAAGTCATTGACGTAGTTCCAGACGAAATTAACTTCAGAAGCTAATTGATTGAGCTTCTGAATATGCTGGTCTTTAATACGTAATTTCAAGGTTTTCATGGGCTTATTTTAGCTCATCATGGCTAGCCCTCAAAGGCTAATCGGCGTTGCCGATATGCCTTCTATCCCCAATCTGAAGGATAGTGTTTTACGGCGCTAGGGATAAAATCGGGTCACTCTTTCATGTCGATTTGTTAATAAAATGCATCAATGGGCTAAACTTTCCCTTACAATCAAGACAAACCTAGCCTGCGAGGATTATTATGAATACCCGTTTAGTGACTTTAAGCACTGCGCTGTTAATCAGCTTGAGCAGCCTAAGCCTCCAAACTCAAGCGGCTGATTCCATCACTAGTATTTATACTGCCTTAGAGGGTGCAACTTGCAAAACCATAGAGTCCTCAGAGGAAGGTACTGGCTGGTATAAAGGGCGTTGCAAAGGTCTCAGCGGCTATGACTTGCTTGTCATGGAGGGGGATATACGCCAAACCATTACTGTGCTTGATCCTAAGCAAAAAGAGTTTCCTCTTGAGTTATGGAATACCGTCTCCAGTGGTTTTTCAAGCCTAGGGACTAAAGCAGAATGGCGCGTTAAAAAACAAGCTAATAAAACCCTCCCCTTAGCGTTGATTGTACGCTTCAATGCCTCTGAAAATCCTGAACACCCTGAAAAAACCACCTCGTATTTAGTGGTGAGTAAGATTACTGCTAAACAAATTTGTGTCACTGATGTGATTAAACCACAGGCAAACGCGAATGAATTAGCAAGGAGATTGGCTGACCAATCAGGGAATAAGGCTTGTAAATAGCGGAGTTAGCTGAGTTAAATCCCCCCTACTTAGCAGCATCAGGCAAGGGGCAGCTTGATATTGTTTATTCTTGAGCCAATTTTAAAGCGGCTTTAATCACTGAGTCAGAAAGATAATAACCTGATTGCTTGAGCTGCATTAATAAGGGCTGCACACTGGAAATTAAACCCTGACGTTTGGCTAAAGCCAAAATACCTGCACTCCCCATCAAATCTAATTTTAAGCGCCGTGCCACCGCACGACCTTTAGCCTCATCCATAATGAGCAAAACAGCTTGCTGTTGCTGCTGCAGATGAGCAGACCAACGAATCGAACTCGCTTCACCTGCATCCAAGCCTTCCACAGCAGCATTAAAATCATTGAGTATTGGCTGCTTATCAAGCCTTACAACTTGTAACCACCCCGCTTTAATCGCTTGCTCAAGAATAGCTCTTTCTGAAAATACGCCACCTTGCAGAATTTCATGCTGTACAATATCAGTCATCAAAACTTCGTTGAATAGCATTGGTAATAGTTGAAATTGCTCAATTCGCGCTAAGGCAATTAGCGGGCTAGCATCAGCAATAACAACAGTTGACATCAATGTGCCTTTAACCAGTTTTCGGCATAATTCAGCTCCGCTTCGGCATCGGCATCATCGGCAAAATCAACGACTGGAATACCCTTATCAGAAACAATAGTGAGCATTTCAGCCAAGGAAACACCCGCTACTTTGGCGGCAGCTGCGATAGAAAGTAATTTGTCGCGGAATAGTGCTATGGCTAATACCAAGCGCACTTGCTCTAGATTCGGAATGCCCGCCAATTGCTCCATGCTCACTAAGAGTGCGTCGGGCTTATCACGATTGGTGACCAGCATTAAATCCTGCTTGGCTTCGCGCAAAGCAACCGAAGGATTAGCTTTGAGTTGGCGAATATTGACGACTTGCATGGCAAGTTCTCCTTTGATGTAGGAACACACTCAAATATGGCAGTTAATGTTGGAGGTTTCAAGAGAAAACTTGCATTTGGTGATTAGTTCAAACTAGTGTGAGCTATCCAAGAGGATGTCAAACATACACACTACACTGTACTTCATCAACGCTAATCAAAATGCGCCTGTGCTGCAAAATAATCCTGCAAAGTTTGCCCGTCTACCTCTGTAAAGCATTCGGTCTGCACTTGAATATACTGCATCCGATCCAAGCGGAAACTCCGAAACTCATTGCGTAATTCACACCAACCGGCTAGTGTCCACGTTTGCCCCCAGAAAAATAAACCCAAAGGTTTTACAAGTCGTTGGCTATATTCACCATCTTTACGTTGATAATACAGCTCCACATAGCGACGCTGATCAATCGCATTGCGGGCAATATCTAAAGTTTTGGAAATATCGAGGCGTTCACCAAAGCGCAGGACAAATAAATGATTATTATTAAGGTGATGACGTAATTCTTCAGGAATAGCGGCATAAACTTTATCGAGTACCGAATCCGCACTCTGTCCTAATTCAGTGCCACCCCATGCTCGCAACATCCGCGCACCCAATACCAAAGCTTCAATCTCGGTGGCAGAAAACATTAATGGCGGAATATCAAGGGAATAGCGCAGGCGATAACCCACACCGGCCTCACCTTCAAGCGGCACACCCGATAAGCTCAAATCTTGCATATCGCGGTAGATGGTGCGCTCAGACACTTCCAAGCGCTCCGCCAATTCACGCGCCGTCACCAAACGCTTATTTCTGAGAATTTGGACTAATTGAAACAAACGATCAGCGCGGCGCATTTAAGGACTCACTGCATAGAATGGAGGCCGATCATATTGCCTTCAGTGTCATACACCAGCGCAATATGCCCATATTCGCCAATCGACTCTTTATCTTTAAAGATTTTGCCACCAGCTTCAGCCGCACGTTTGGCCTCCACCGCGCAGTCTTCACAAGAGAAATACACCAAGCTACCTGCAAAACCGCTTGGCACACCCTCCATTTTGACTAAAGCGCCCGTTGCACCATAGCCATGATTATCCATCTTGAAAGCATACATTTGCAGCAACTCTTGTTCAGCGCCCACTAGCGGATCTAAGCTGAGCTGAAACACTTGCTCATAAAAAGCTTTAGCGCGAGGCATATCTTGTACATAAATTTCAAACCATCCGACTGGATTAGACATCTTATTCTCCTGAATAGGGTGATGAGTAGAAGATTGAAGTTTACCCCCCTGCTCCTGACAACCTTATGTCAGGAGTCTAAATGGAATCAGCCAATTCTGCTCAAACCAGCCCACGCCTTATCTTCGTTTATTTAGTGATGCTTTTAGAATTAAACACAGTTTTTCAACACGCTTGCATTCGTGTTATTTTTCACTATCCTCAAGCAATAGATCATATAAACGAGCGCTTCCCGATCAACCCTTAGCCCTTAGAGCGGATACGAGATTGGATTACAAAGACTATTACCAAATTTTAGGCGTCCCTAAACAAGCATCGCAAGATGAGATTAAGCGTTCTTATCGCAAACTAGCGCGTAAATACCATCCCGATGTTAGCAAAGAACCCGATGCTGAAGAACGCTTCAAAGAACTCGGTGAAGCCTATGAAGTCTTAAAAGATCCTGAAAAAAGGGCAGCCTATGATCAATTAGGTGCTGATTGGAAAGCGGGTCAAGAAGGATTTAAGCCCCCACCGAATTGGAATGATAATTTCGAATTTACAGGGGGCGGCTATACCACAGATGCGGGTCAGTCCGCCGATTTTAGCGATTTCTTTGAAAGCTTATTTGGCCGGCGTCCTTCTAATCAAGAGTATGCTGCAGGTGCTAATCGTCGTACTCAGCCATTACGCGGGGAAGACAGCCATGCCAAAATTCATATTGAGTTAGCGGATGCCTATCAAGGGGCGACCCGTAGCATTTCCCTACGCACCAACCAGCTTGATGAAAATCATCGCCCTCAACTCGTCGAGCGTACTTTGAATATTAAAATCCCCAAAGGGATTCGCAAAGGCCAAAGTATCCGTTTACCGAATCAGGGTAATCCGGGGTTTAATGGTGGTGAGGCGGGTGATTTGTATCTTGAAATTGAATTTAACCCCCATCCCTTATACAGCCTAGAGGGACGCGATGTTTCCTTAAAACTCCCCATTGCTCCGTGGGAAGCAGCCTTAGGAACTAAGGTCAAAGTACCAACACCTGCTGGTGAAGTGGAGATGAAAATTCCAGCCAACTCATCCAGTGGCAAGCGCTTACGCCTCAAAGGTCGAGGTCTTCCTAGTCAAGAACCTGGGGATTTCTATGTCACCCTAGAGATTGTCCTGCCGAATCAGTTGAGTGATACCGAAAAAGCTTTATATGAATCTCTACAACAAGCCGCTGCTAACTTTAATCCGCGTGCATCTTTAGGAGAACAGTCATGAGTTTAGCGTCGCGTGAAATCAGCAGTATTGTTTTAGACGAAGAGGGCATCTTAAGCTTTGCCGAATTATGTCGTTACTGCGCTTTACCTGCTGAACATCTATTAACGATGGTCGAACACGGTATTATTGAACCCCAGTCCAATACTAGCAGCTCAGCACGTTGGCAATTTACCAGCGTCAGTTTAGTACGTGTACAAACGGTCAAACGCTTACAACGTGATTTAGGGGTCAATATGGCAGGGGCTGCTTTAGCCTTAGAATTATTAGATGAGGTAAAAACGCTACGTCAACAATTAGCCGCTTTACATCAGCATATCCAAGCGGCGGAAGATAGCGATAACTAAGGTCCACCGACCGGAAAGCTAGATAATTATTTAAACGATAGGGTGGGCTTTAATTTCGCCTGCCCCTTATGGCTTTTAAGCGGCCTGCCGCACAACATCGGCAATAGCTTCAGCAAGACGTTTAGTTTCAGCACTATCCTCGGCTTCGACCATCACTCGAATCAATGGCTCAGTACCCGAGGCACGTAATAGCACTCGCCCACGCTCCCCAAGTTCGGACTCAGCTTGCTTGACAGCCTCTTGGATAGGTGCAGACTCAGCTAAATTAATGCGCTGTTTGATAGGGACATTCACTAATTTTTGTGGATACTTACGCATGATTTTCTTCAAATCATGCAAGGACTTATGGCTATATAACATAGCCCGTAGCACTTGAAGTCCTGCAACAATCCCATCGCCTGTCGAAATATGGTCACGCACAATCACATGCCCAGAGGACTCGCCTCCCAAGACACACTGATATTTAAGCATCAGCTCCATCACATAGCGATCCCCAACTTTCGCACGATAAAACGGTATGCCCAAACGAGTTATTGCTTTTTCCAAGCCTAGGTTACTCATTTGCGTACCCACCACCCCCGCTTGCAGATAATCACGCCCCCGCTCTTGCGCAATGACGGCGAGCGCTTCGTCACCATCCACGACTTCGCCCAAGTGATCGACCATGATTAAGCGATCACCATCACCATCCAAAGCCAAACCTAAATCAGCGCGGTATTTGAGCACAGTCTCGCGTAAAATAGCCGTATCGGTTGCGCCACAATGGTCATTGATATTAAAACCATTCGGTTCATTCGCAATGGTAATGACTTCTGCACCCAACTCACGGAACACATCAGGAGCCACATGATAAGTCGCTCCATTTGCACAATCGACCACGACACGCAACCCTTTTAGAGAAAGCTCCGTGGGGAAAGCGCGTTTACAAAACTCAATATAGCGGCCGGCGGCGTCATTAATCCGTACCGCCTTGCCTAAATCATTGGAAACCACCGTAACTAAAGGCTTATCCAAATACGCTTCAATTTCCTCCTCTACTTCATCCGGCAACTTCATGCCATCAGCAGAGAAGAACTTAACGCCATTATCATGATAAGGATTATGAGAGGCACTAATGACAATGCCGGCGGCCGCACGGAAAGCACGCGTTAAATAAGCAATCGCGGGCGTTGGCATCGGGCCTAATAAGCGAACATTGACACCGGCGGCCGCTAACCCAGCTTGTAGGGCAGATTCTAACATATAGCCAGAAATACGGGGGTCTTTGCCAATCAGTACCAATGGATGCCCATCCCCGGCTAATACCTTACCCGCTGCCCAACCTAATTTAAGGACAAAATCAGGCGTCATAGGTGCTTGCCCAATCGTGCCACGTACTCCATCTGTACCAAAATACTTTCTAGCCATCACTAAAATCCTCTTTATTCGCTTAGGGCTGTTTTATAGCACAGCTTGGACAATTTTTAATGCGTCTACCGTGGCGGCTACATCATGCACTCGCACAATTTTTGCACCCTTTACCGCTGCAAGCACGGCGGCGGCTACACTCCCCTGCATACGTTCAGCAGCAGGACGACCATTTAATAAAGCGCCAATCATGGCTTTACGAGATACGCCCACGAGTAGTGGTAACTTGAAAACTTCAAACGATTGTAAATTACGAAACAAAGTAAGGTTATGCTCTAAATTTTTTCCAAAACCAAACCCCGGATCTAAAATCAAGCGCTCACGGGCGATGCCTGCTTGTACACAAGCCTCAATACGCGCTTGGAAAAATACGCTGACCTCATGAACAATATCTTCATAATACGGTGCTTGTTGCATAGTACGGGGCTGGCCTTGCATGTGCATAAGGCAAACCCATCCTTGACTCTGTGCACATACGGCTAAAGCATCCGGTTCTTGTAAAGCGCGCACATCATTAATCAGTTCAACCCGTTGCTGAATGGCTGCCTGCATCACAGCAGGCTTACTGGTATCGACCGAAATGGGGATCGCAAAACGCTCACGAATCGCGGTCAGTACAGGCATAACCCGATCTAATTCCTCATCCACTGATACCGCAGGCGCCCCCGGTCGAGTTGACTCACCACCGAGGTCAATAATATCCGCCCCTGCTTGAATCATCGCCTCGGTTTGCTTCAGGGCACTGTCTAAGTTATTAAACTGGCCACCATCCGAAAAGGAATCAGGGGTAAGATTCAAAATACCCATCACTTGAGTTCGTGGCAGGCTTAGATCCAACATAAGATCAGCTCCAAAAAGAAAGGCGCGGAATTTATCCACGCCTTTTGAATATATCGAGATCAGAAATGGTCGTTAATGAGAACCCGCAGGATCTCCAACGACATCACCAGAATCTGCAGGTGGTAAGCGCATGGACGGCGGATTACCTTTGCTATTGTCATCCTCAGTCCAATCAGCGGGTGGCTTTGGTTCTTCTCCACGCATAATCGCATCAATCTGATCACGGTCGATGGTTTCATATTTCATTAAAGCCTTCGACATCGCATGCAGCTTATCCATATTATCGATAAGAATTTGCTTAGCACGAGAATAGTTACGCTCAATCACGCCACGAATTTCTTCATCAATTGCATGAGCTGTATCATCCGACATTTGCTTATGCTGAGTGACGGTGCGACCTAAAAATACTTCGCCTTCATCTTCAGAGTAAGCTAAAGGCCCCATGCGGTCAGACAAGCCCCATTTTGTCACCATATTCCGTGCAATATCAGTTGCCCGCTCAATATCATTAGAAGCCCCCGTGGTAACACGCTCAGCCCCAAAGATTAACTCCTCAGCAATACGCCCACCGTACAAGCTAGAAATTTTACTTTCTAAACGCTGCTTACTATTGCTGTAACGGTCTTCGACTGGCAAAAACATAGTTACACCCAAAGCACGACCGCGTGGAATGATCGTTACTTTATACACTGGGTCTTCTTCTGGCACATTGAGGCCGACAATCGCATGACCCGCTTCATGATAAGCCGTCATCCGTTTCTCTTCCTCATTCATGACCATTGACTTACGCTCAGAACCCATCATGATTTTGTCTTTGGCTTTCTCAAACTCAATCATGTCAACGGTGCGCTTATTAGAGCGTGCTGCAAATAAAGCGGCTTCGTTTACTAAGTTAGCCAAATCCGCCCCCGAGAACCCCGGAGTTCCACGCGCAATCAAACTTGGCTTTACATCATCGCCCAAAGGCACTTTACGCATGTGCACTTTTAGGATTTGCTCACGACCACGAACATCTGGTAAAGGCACGACCACTTGACGATCAAAACGACCAGGACGCAATAAAGCAGGGTCTAAGACATCCGGGCGATTGGTTGCAGCAATGACAATAATACCCTCACTGCCTTCGAAACCATCCATTTCAACCAATAATTGGTTTAAGGTTTGCTCACGCTCATCATGTCCACCCCCTAAACCCGCCCCGCGTTGACGACCGACTGCATCGATTTCGTCAATAAAGATAATGCAAGGAGCATGCTTTTTAGCCTGCTCAAACATATCACGAACCCGTGAAGCCCCAACACCGACAAACATCTCAACAAAGTCTGAACCAGAGATACTAAAGAAAGGCACTTTGGCTTCACCAGCAATCGCCTTCGCTAATAAAGTTTTACCAGTACCAGGTGAACCTACCATCAGGACACCGCGTGGAATCTTGCCTCCTAACTTTTGGAATTTGCTAGGGTCACGTAAAAACTCCACTAACTCAGCCACTTCTTCTTTGGCTTCATCACAGCCTGCAACATCATTGAAAGTTACTTTGACTTGGTCTTCAGTCATCATGCGTGCACGACTTTTACCAAAAGACATTGCCCCGCGACCGCCGCCGCCGCCTTGCATTTGGCGCATGATATAAACCCACAGGCCAATAATCAGCAAAAAGGGAACTGAATTAACCACAATATCCCAGAAAATAGAGCGCTCTTCAGGCGGTGCTGCATTTACCTTGACATCATTGGCTAATAAATCGCTGACCATTTGTGGATCATCGGGTGGACTATAGGTGGTGAAGCGCTCACCATTAGTCGTAATACCGATAATCTTTTGCCCTCTAATATCAACTTCTTTGACATTCTTACTCCGTACACTTTGTAAGAATTCAGAATAGGATATAGCAGAAGCTTGATGACCGGGCTGTACACTAAATTTGCTAAATACTGCAATCAGTACAAATGCAATAACGGCCCAGATGAGCAAATTTTTGGTTAAATCATTCAAGAAACTATCTCCATTTCCGGTCTAATGACCCTCACGCTAGCTTACAGGTTTAGTAGATACTACACCAAAAACCCTTGGCCAAGCACATATACTTCACGACTGCGGGGTCTTGAAGCAGCGGGTTTGCGAATTTTTACTGTTTTAAAATGCCGTCTAAGCTCTTGTAGAAACTTATCCGAGCCATCCCCTTGAAACAGCTTGACTAAAAACGACCCGCCCGGCTTTAAAACCTGCTGTGCCATATCCAAAGCTAACTCACATAAATAGATAGCACGTGGCTGATCGACAGCATCCATACCACTCATATTGGGGGCCATATCCGAAAGTACAAGGTCTGCTTTTTCATCACCCAATAAATTTAGCAATTCATTTAAAACAATTTGTTCACGAAAATCACCCAAAACAAACTCAACATTTGGAATCGGGTCCATCGGCAAAATATCACTAGCCACTACACGTCCGGTTCGACCGACCAACTGCACTGCGACTTGACTCCAACCACCGGGAGCGGCACCTAAATCCACGACTTTAGTGCCAGGGCGCAATACATGATCCTTGTCTTGGATTTCCTTGAGTTTATACACTGCTCGCGAACGATAACCTTCTTGTTGAGCTTTTTTTACATATTCATCATCAAAATGCTCACGTAACCATTTGTGACTGCTTTTGCTTCTTGCCATACTATCAACTTACTACTTAAACTCGCGCCTTTTTGGGAAGAACGGTTATGGAACTCACGGACGCACAAAGAAAGCGCTTAAAAGGTTTAGCGCACGCACTCCATCCTATTATCCTGATAGGCCAACATGGACTTAAAGATAGCATTTTGGTCGAACTTGATCAGGCTTTGGAATATCATCAATTAGTAAAAATTAAAATTAGTGTGGGTGATCGGGAGTTAAGAAATGAAATTCTCGAACAAATTCTCGAACATACTACTGAGGCGATTTTAATTCAACAAATTGGTAATACCGCTATTTTATATCAACGTAATCCTGAACGCCCGTATTTACTTGCATCCTCCCAATAGAACCCTACAGGTTTTATTGGCCTAAAGTAAAAAAGGCCTGCATTATTTAATGCAAGCCTTTGATATATGGCGCGTCCAGAAGGATTCGAACCTCCGACCGCCTGGTTCGTAGCCAGGTACTCTATCCAACTGAGCTATGGACGCTTTCTGAAGGCGCATATTCTGCGCATTTCACTTTCGTAGGTCAAGAATTTTTTTAAGTTTCTTTACACTACTTATTCATAAATGGCGGAGAGGGCGGGAGTCGAACCCGCGATGAGCTTTTGGCCCATGCTCCCTTAGCAGGGGAGTGCCTTCGGCCTCTCGGCCACCTCTCCGTACAGAGAAACAACGCTTATTTATGAAGGCCGCAAGGATACCTTGCTTGCAGGCTTAGGTAAAGAGCTAATTTGAATTTTCTTCGACAACATTAGGTTCAGTGGCTTCATGATGAATCCGCTCATAAATTTCTTCACGATGCACGGCCACATCTTTAGGTGCATTAATGCCTAGGCGCACTTGATTGCCCTTGACTCCTAATACAGTGACGCTGACTTCATCGCCAATCATCAGGGTTTCCCCTACCCTACGAGTCAATATCAACATGACGCAAATCTCCATATCGCTGCATTTAATTCACCGAACCTCTGGTAGGGTTTGTAACCCCAATACTCAGAACAGCACCTAGTTGCATAACCTTCCCATAGAACGACTGAACTGAGCCTTAACTTTTATACTCCCTGTTGTACTTTTACCATTAAGTGGCAAAAAGCAACAGGGGTTATTTGATTTTTAAATGCTTTTTTGCAACAAACGGCATAAAAAAACCGCCTAAGTTAAAATAATTAACTTGGCGGTTGAGGATCGTTTAAAAATTGCGAGGTATAGATTGGATCTAGACTGACAATTAACTTGATAAACCGAAAGCTTGATGAAGAACCCGTACCGCTAATTCTAGGTACTTCTCATCAATCACCACAGCCACTTTGATTTCAGAGGTAGAAATCATGTGAAGATTGATCCCCTCATCGGCCAAGACTTTAAACATTTTGCTGGCTACCCCCGCATGTGAGCGCATACCTGCCCCTACAATCGCAACCTTGGCAATATTTTCATCGCCCTCCCAACCTTTGGCGCCTAAGACTTCACAGATGCGTACTAGCAGTTGGGTGGCTTTATGGTAGTCGTTTTTGTGTACTGTAAATGTAAAATCGGTTGTACCGCCCGCTCCACCGACACCCACATTCTGTACAATCATATCGACTTCGATATTAGCGTCAGAAATCGGCCCTAAAATCTGATAGGCCACCCCCGGACGATCTGGCACACCTTTCACAGTTAATTGTGCTTCATCACGGTTAAAGGCAATCCCACGAACCGATACTTCTTCCATTACTTCATCCTCACGAGTAACTAGTGTGCTTTTACCCTCATCATTTTCATCAAAGCTTGAGAGCACACGAATAGGCATATCATATTTATAAGCGAATTCTACCGAGCGAATTTGCAAGACCTTAGAGCCTTGGCTGGCCATCTCCAACATTTCTTCCAAGCTTAAGACAGGGATATGTTTAGCTTTCGGCTCAATACGTGGATCAGTGGTATAAACCCCATCCACATCCGTATAAATTTGGCACTCATCTGCTTTTAAAGCCACCGCTAAGGCCACACCTGTGGTATCAGAGCCCCCTCGCCCTAAGGTCGTAATACTGCCATCAGCAGTCACGCCTTGAAAGCCAGCCACTACGACCACCTTGCCTGCGGCTAAATCCTTACGGATCGTAGAGCCATCAATCTCCATAATGCGAGCTTTAGTATGCACATCGTCAGTGAGAATGCGCACTTGTCCACCCGTATAAGAGCGGGCAGGCTGACCTTTCTTTTCTAAAGCAAGCGCTAACAAACCAATCGTGACTTGCTCGCCCGTTGCCAAAATAGCATCTTTCTCACGCTCAGAACCTGTCGGGTTCACTGCATTAATCAATGCAACCAGCTTATTGGTTTCCCCCGACATGGCCGAAACCACGACCACGACATCATTACCCTTTTGCCGCCAACGGATGACCCGATCAGCCACCGCCGCTATGCGCTCCGGCGAACCAACCGAGGTACCGCCGTATTTTTGTACGATCAGTGCCATGACTTACCTTCAATCTATAAAAATGACTCCCCCCTCAAGTGAGGGGGGCTAAAACTATAATCTTTTTTGGTGAAAAATACTAAAGGCGCTCAGCAACCCAAGTTTGTACCGAAGCCAAGGCTTGAGGTAAGGCCGCCACATCATTCCCCCCCCCTTGTGCCATATCGGGGCGCCCACCGCCTTTTCCACCGAGTTGACCCGCAACAAAGCCAAGCAGATCCCCGGCTTTGATTTTAGCGGTTTCATCCTTCGTGACACCAGCCACCAAGCTCACCTTCCCATCAGCCACAGCGGCTAAAATCACCACCGCTTTGCCGAGTTTATTTTTTAGTTGATCAACCGTATCACGTAAAGACTTCGGATCAGCACCCTCTAAATTTGCTGCCAAGACTTTAATACCCGCCACATCCCATGCTTGATCCGCTAAATTAGAACCTGCCTGTGAAGCAAGCTTACCTTTCAGTTGCTCTAATTCTTTTTCTAAAGCACGATTACGATGGATCAATGCTTCTACTTTATCGAGTACTTCATTACTACTGGATTTTAATAACCGCGCTACATGACTTAGGCGAGTATTGACCTCATTCAACCAAGCCAGTGCATTCGCCCCTGTGACCGCTTCAATCCGGCGAATCCCTGCAGCAACCCCGCCTTCACTGACGATTTTAAATAAGCCAATATCACCAGTGCGCTCCACATGGCAGCCACCACATAATTCAGTGGAAAAACCAATTTGCATCACTCGCACTATATCGCCGTATTTTTCACCAAATAGCGCCATTGCCCCAGCCGCTTTAGCCGATTCCATATCCATCAAGCGGGCAGAAGCCGCTGCATTCGCACGAATTTGCGCATTTACAATCGCTTCCACTTCCGCGATTTGCTCTGCACTCACCGCCTCTGGGTGCGAAAAGTCGAAACGTAAACGCTCCTCATTAACTAAAGAGCCTTTTTGCTCAACATGTGTGCCTAAGACTTGGCGCAAAGCAGCGTGCATTAAATGAGTAGCCGAGTGATTGAGAATGACCGCATTGCGGCGGGCGCTATCAACCTCAGCGGTGACGGTGCCTCCCGCTTGAATACTGCCCGTCTCGACTTGCCCGAAATGAATAAAGGTTTTGCCTTGCTTTTGGGTATCAGTGACACGGAAACGACCGGTACTGGTTTGTAAATAACCCGTGTCGCCTACTTGACCACCAGATTCTGCATAGAACGGGGTATTGACTAAAACAACCTGCCCTTCTTGCCCCGCCACTAAGCTCTCAACCGCTTGACCCGCACTGAATAGGCTCAATATGGTACTCGTTTCACTGAGCGTGTCATAACCATGGAAATCGGTCTCACTGTCGACGGCTAATTTATCGTTATAATCTGTACCAAATTTGCCCGCTGCCCGTGCTCGTTCACGTTGAACATTCATCGCTGTTTCAAAGCCTGCTTCATCCAGCTTTAAATGACGCTCACGCGCAATATCAGCGGTTAAATCAAGAGGGAAACCATAGGTATCATAAAGCTTAAAGACTGTTTCACCATCAATGGTATCCCCCACTAAATCAGCAATCGCAGTCTCAAGGATTTTCATACCTTGCTCCAGCGTTTCTGCAAAGCGGCGCTCTTCTTTTTCTAATGCTTGCTCAACTTGAGCTTGAGCCTTAGCTAACTCAGGATAGGCCGTACCCATTTGCTCCACTAAAGGCTGTACCAATTTATAAAAGAACGGGGCTTGCATACCCAATTTGTAACCATGCCGAATCGCCCGACGAATAATCCGGCGCAAAACATAACCACGCCCTTCATTAGAAGGTAGAACTCCGTCAACAACGAGGAAAGAACAAGAACGAATATGATCAGCAATGACTTTTAAAGAAGCACTATTTGGATCAGTGCCGGTAGCTGCTAACTCGTATGCTGATTTAATCAGAGCTTGAAAGAGATCAATTTCATAATTGCTGTGTACACCTTGCAAAATTGCTGCTAAACGCTCCAAGCCCATACCGGTATCAACCGAAGGCTTAGGTAAACGCCGCATTTCGCCATCTTTAGTACGCTCAAATTGCATGAAAACCAGATTCCAGATCTCGATAAAGCGATCGCCATCTTCTTCTGGTGTCCCCGGTGGCCCACCCCAAATATGAGCCCCATGATCATAGAATACTTCAGTACAAGGTCCACAAGGCCCCGTATCGCCCATCTGCCAGAAATTATCGGAGGCATAACGCGCCCCTTTATTATCACCAATCCGGCTAATTCGATCCGCTGGGAAGCCAATGCCTTCTGACCAAATTTTGAAAGCTTCATCATCTTCGGCGTAAACCGTCACCCATAAACGCTCTTTAGGTAAATTTAAAACCTCAGTCAGAAACTGCCAACAGAAGCGAATTGCATCTTCTTTGAAATAATTACCAAAACTAAAATTACCCAGCATTTCAAAAAAGGTGTGATGCCGAGCTGTGTAGCCCACATTTTCAAGGTCATTATGCTTACCACCGGCTCGCACACAACGTTGTGCGGTGGTGGCACGGACATAAGCACGCTTATCTAAACCTAAGAACACATCCTTAAATTGCACCATGCCAGAATTGGTGAATAGCAGCGTAGGATCATTGGTAGGCACTAACGAACTAGAAGGCACGATTTCATGGCCTTGACTCGCAAAATACCCTAAAAACTTCTGTCTTAACTCAGCACTTTTCATGGAAAACCGCATTAATTGTTTCTAAATAAAAGCCCCTCCCTGCTAAAAAGCGGCTTTGACGGGCGCGTTCTGGCCAATCTGTGGGGAGAGTATCACCAAATTTTTTCTGCCGTTGATAAGCCGCCAAGGCTTGCCAATCAATATCAGCCTCAGCTAATACAGCTTGAGCTAACTCAGCCTCTATTCCTTTCTCACGTAATAGATGGGAGAGTTTCAATGGGCCATAAGCTTTTGAAACTGCAGAGCGCACTAGCATTTCTGCACAACGCTGATCATTCAAATAATCAGACTGTACTAGCTTATCTAAGACTTGCTCAATCAGGCTACTATCTTCGGTTAAACTTGCTAATTTTTTTGCTAATTCAAAGCGCGAGTGCTCGCGTAAGGCAAGCACTCGCAACGCTTTGGCAAACAGCTCAGCTTCTGTTGCAGAAGCTGACACTATAGCACCTGTAGAGCGAGAAAGGAGGGCATTACATTAATTCATCAACTGGCAAATCATCATCTTCCTCAGCCGAGGAGCTAATAATCGGAGCTGTTAAAGCAGCCGCACGAATCGCTTGCTCAATGGTTTTTGCCACTTCAGGATGCTCTTTTAAATAGGTTTTGGCATTGTCTTTGCCTTGGCCAATTTTGTCACCATTGTAGCTATACCAAGCCCCTGCTTTGCCGATTAAGCCCTGATTCACACCTAATTCAATCAACTCACCTTCACGAGAAATACCCTCACCGTAAAGAATCTCAAACTCAGCCTGTTTAAACGGTGGAGCCATTTTATTCTTAACAACCTTCACGCGGGTTTCATTACCGATAACCTCTTCGCCTTTCTTGATAGAACCAATGCGACGAATATCTAAACGTACTGAGGCATAGAATTTTAGTGCATTACCACCTGTGGTCGTTTCAGGGCTACCGAACATCACGCCAATTTTCATCCGAATTTGATTGATGAAAATCACTAAGGTATTCGAGCGCTTAATATTACCGGTTAGTTTACGCAGGGCTTGCGACATCAAGCGGGCTTGTAAGCCAACATGCGAGTCCCCCATATCGCCTTCAATTTCCGCTTTCGGTGTTAAAGCCGCCACGGAATCAACAACCACAATATCCACCGCGCCAGAACGCACTAACATATCGGCAATTTCTAAAGCCTGCTCACCGGTATCTGGTTGCGAAACCAATAAATCATCGACATTCACGCCAAGCTTAGCGGCATAATTGGGATCTAAGGCATGTTCAGCATCCACAAAAGCGGCTGTCCCACCCGCTTTTTGGCATTCTGCAATAACTTGTAAAGTTAAAGTAGTTTTCCCTGAAGATTCTGGGCCATAAATTTCAATAACCCGCCCCTTGGGTAAACCGCCAATCCCAAGCGCAATATCTAAAGTTAGCGAACCTGTTGAAATTGCTTCAATATTGCGTACCGCCGCTGCGTCGCCCATCCGCATGACGGCACCTTTACCGAACTGACGCTCGATTTGTCCTAATGCTGCCGCCAATGCTTTTTTCTTGTTTTCATCCATGCCGGTCACTCCTTATAACTGAGTCAATAACTGAGTAAAATTAATCTGTTTGCACCCGCTAATTATCGCATAGTTGCAGCCGGTATAGAACTAAAATAGACAAAAAAACCGAACAAAAAACAAACCATTTATCGTAGACCAAGGGTAATGACTTTCTATTTAATTTTTTTATGGCTCTTGCGTTAGTAAATGCTCTACCCATTGCAAAGCCTCAAAGACCGCTTGCTCCCTAACTTGAGCGCGTTGACCTTGGAAATAATAAGTCTGTGCTCGGGCAAGCCGAGCCTTAATGACAACCGCGATACAAACCGTGCCAACAGGTTTAGAGGCAGTCCCACCATCAGGCCCTGCAATTCCGCTGACGGCAATAGCCACCTGTGCCTGCGAGCGATTTAATGCACCTTGAGCCATTGCCATGACCGTCGCTTCACTTACTGCCCCGTATTCAAATAAGATTTGGGGAGCAACACCTAATAAATCTTGTTTAGACTGATTACTATAAGTAACCCAGCCACATTCAAACCAAGCTGAACTCCCCGCAAATTCGGTACAAATTTTGGCGATCCCGCCCCCTGTACAAGATTCTGCGGTCACTAATTTATACCCTGCTGCACTTAAAATCTGCCCTAAGCGCTGCACTAAGGTCGATACCTCATTTGCATACAAGTCATTTACTGCCACCACCAGAACCTCCTCGGTGAATGCCCTATTTAATACTTAAAGACTTATCTTGACATGCTCGCTGGCCTTTAGACCAGTGGATTACTCTTAGCTCGCTACCGTATAGCGCCTGAGACTTGCTCCTTTTAAACTGCAAGCTTTAAAATGCCCAAACGCGATATAAAAAAGATAAATGGCGGTATTGCATGCCTACCCTCCTACAAACGGCGACTCGCTCCCGTTCCTTGACTGAATTATTTCCTGCAAGCTGGGCTTATCCAGAAACGGGGGCAACTCGGGATTTGCGTCTTGATTTGATGCGGGGTTTTGTCATTCCTTTGCTCTTTGCTAGCCATTTCGAGTTTTTCTCTATGCTGATGTTTATCGGCTGGGAACGATTGGGCATCGTGTCAACCGCAGAAATATTCGTCATTCTCTCTGGCATTGTGGTGGGTATGGTTTATGGAAAAAAGGTCAAGCGAGTGGGCTTACCAGCGGTGATGCCCGATTTGGTTCAACGCTCGGTGGATTTATACCGCATCAGTGTCATTATGATCCTCATCGTGGCGGCCATCCGCTATCTGCCTTGGATTGATAGCACCGTTATTACCACTTTCTATGATACAGCCAATCATCAGACCTATCAGCTTTACCCAGATAAAAACGCAGCGATCGCTGAACTCATTAGCAAAGCTTTACTCTTACAAATCGGCCCACATCAATTTCAAGTGATTGGCCTGTATGTGGTGATGTTCATGCTAATCACGCCTTTCGTATTTTTCATGTTGACCAAGCAACGAGTAGGGCTATTGCTAGCCATCAGTTGGGTGATTTATGCCATTCATTATGGAGCACCTCACCAATCCCTACGCCCAACCGGAGCACAGTTTGAATATGCCTTCCCGATTATGGCTTGGCAATTAATCTATGTGCATGGCATTGTGGCCGGGTATTACAAACAAGAAGTCCTCGCATTTTTCAAAACAAACTGGGGTCAATTACTTCTTGTTATCAGCCTAGTCCTCGCTCTTTGTTTTCTGGTTTTAACTTGGAATCACCCTCTGCCACATATCCCCCAATGGATTTCACTCCATCTGATTGCACCAGAAACCTTTCATTACTTGAATAACCAATATTTTAGTAAAAGCCAATTAGGACTGGGGCGCTTATTGAATGTAGTGGTACTTTTTATCAGCATCTACGCTTTACTCACTGTCTGTTGGCAGCCGATCCATAAGGCTTTAGGTTGGTTTTTAATTCCGCTTGGGCAGGCCTCATTGTATGTATTTTTTGTCCATATTTTTCTTCTGTTGGCCATTATGAATACCCCCCTGCCTGCTTATAATGATTTTTGGGTTAATACGGCAGTCCATATAAGCTTACTCGCAGTGGTCTGGCTCATGGTGAAAAAAGAGTTTTTATTTCGCTGGATTCCCCATTAGCCTTCTTGATTCAGCTTCTGCATTAGGCTTAGGCTGGGTGCTTGCAGTGCACATACTTGCACTGCGCATAATACCTGCAATCCAAGCTTAAGAATTAAACTCAAACGCCAAGCTCAGAAGCCATTGGTTTTGGCTTTCAAGGGCATCACCACGACCCGCCGATTAGCCGCCCAAGCGGCTTCATCATCCCCCGCCACAGCTGGTTTACGCTCACCGTAAAAACGCAATTCAAATTGATCCTCATTCACCCCATGATCCACTAAATAATTACGAATCGCCACCGCTCGGCGAGCCGATAATATTTCATTGTATTCAGTATCAGCACGCTGATCAGAATGGGTTTCAATTCGATAGCGATATTGAGGGCAGGCTTTCATATTATCAGCAAGCTTGGCAAGAATAGCGATATTCGTGCGATTCAAGGTTGCAGAAGCCGTCGGAAAAAGTTCAGCATACAGCAAAACCGCCGTATCACAGGCAAGCTCTGGGGCATTTTTAGTCACCTCAACCGTATGAACCTCTATCACTTTATCCCTCACAGGCGTCAGCAATTCTTGCTGAGTAGGCAACGATGCTGCTGGTTTAAGCGCTGTTTTTTCTGATGGGCTATCTAAATTAGCAGCAGGTTTATTAGCAGCCTCGCTAGGTATCTGCTTTGACTTTTGCTTAGCCCACCACAGCGGATACTCCTGATCTGCTTTCTGTTTAGCACTGATAAAATCATCAATAGTCTTCAAGACAACCTCAGTTAACCATTTGCCAATATCAGCACAATCCGTCGTATTATGTCCCTCCCCCCAAGTCGCTAACTTATGATTCAGCCAAGGATTGCGCAAAGTACTAGCGCCTTGCGTAAACGAAGTCCAAATACCCGCCGTACAACATTGGGCATTATATTCAACGCGTGGTTCACCGGGTTTGAAAGGGCCAAGATGCTTAGGATAACTTGGAAACATGCTCATTTCTGGCTGGCCGGGGGTTTTTTCCATTTCCTCTTTAGTCAGTAAACGAATTCCGGCTTTTTCCAAACGGCTGATAACTTGCGTTTTCAGATCCTTGGATAATTGAATATTTTTAGGTTGAGCACTACTGATGACCTGATCAATATTGATATATAACCCCGTCAACCCCTGCAAAGCGAGATTGCTCAGTTGATAATCTTCTTGCGTCAACGCAACAGGTGCTGAGCGAACACTCGGATAAACAGCCGTTGATGATTCATTAGCGCTTAGATCGCTCATCGCTAGCATTGAAAAACCGATTACCCATGCAGATTTACGGAACATAGGATCTACCTCATTATTGTTATGATCGTTTTCATCATCCCCAGCCCTATCCGGTTAGGAGCTTGGCAAGGAAACGCTACCAGCTACGAGTCACACTCAAAGTTCCATCCTTTAAGTTATCCCCGGGGAAGGCATTGTTTCCATAATTACTATATTCAAGTTTCCATTTACCCAGTATTGATGGATTATTATAACCAAACGCATAATGCCAATTAAGCTTACCTCCTTTCAGAGGTAGACTCGCGGTGGTACGTGCATACCAGTTAGGATGAGGATTCCACTGTAAACTACCACTTACACTCGGCCGCCCCTGAATAGGCACACTCAGATTGCCGGAAGCGGTGAGCTTATACTTGGCTAGAGGAATCGATTTAAATTTATGCCCAAGATTCAAGCTGGCCTTATCCAAAGCAAGCCCTTGACCGGGTTGAATAGGCCCCCAATTATTTAGCTGAGCCGACCACCCCCCTTCTTTATAATCTGCATAGCCTGCACTCCAAGCATAACTCAGTTGACTCTCCTTGAGAGAAACATTGCCACTGATAAACCAATTCGCTTGAGGTGACCAAGTAGCACTGGCTGACAAGGTATGCGTCCCTTCTTTTAAAGAGACACTATTCACCAAACTCGCGGCTAAGCGTAAATTTTGCGGCTTCTGCGGTGCTTTAATAATTCCAGTTGTACCATGAGCCTGCGTTTTAGCTTTAGTTTGGGGTTTCGGTTTAGCGGCTGGCTCAAGATACAAGGGTATGCGTCCACTTGCTTGGGGTTCGACTATAGCGGGCAATACTGCCTCCACTGGTACTGCTATTGTTTGCTTTTGAAAAACAGGCGCTTGTTTGATGATCTTCGGGCTATTCGCGGCGGCCAGAGGCTTGGTTTGTGACCAAACGATACTCGGTTTTTTCGTAGTTGCTAAGCTTCGCTTTGGAGCTGATCTCATCTTTTTTTTACGAAGCTGTGTTTTTTTCTGCTTGGGTATAGTCCCTGCTTTACCATGAGCGCCCTGCCCTTTAGGCTGAGGAGGCTTAGTGGAAGAGGCTATTTGGGGCTTCGTATTGGATTCAAGCTCACGCTTCGTGCTGGGCTTAGTTGCTGTTGTCTTTGTCCTTGATGCTGTCGCTTTGATTTGCGTACTTGACTGAGGCGCTTTTGTTTTTGCTTTTGTGTCTGACTCAAGCATGACAATCTTAATCGGAATGAGCAAACGCTTCTCATTGGCAGGTTGTTGTCTCAGGTTTGATTCTGGCTGGTTTACTGGCTGCTGCTCCGTAATAACCAGTTGCGGATTGGGTTTTGCAAGAGCAGCGGGTGCGGTCGAAGCTTTACGGGCTTTGCCTACGCAAATCGGTTGCCAAACAAAAGGATAAGGGACAGGTTGTGCTTGTGGCATCACAGCGAGGGCTTCCCGTCTATGAGCTGGGTTTGCAGCGGCCTCTTCTTGAGCTAATAAACCAGTTTCTGGATGTGGAAAACACTGCTTTCGATAAATACGGTGTAATAACAAATGATACGCATTAGGTGCAATCCGAATTTCATCCAGCAAGATCGGCACAAAACGATCGGCAGGATCCGCGCTCAAAAATCCCCATTGCCGAAATCCCGCCCATTTTGAGGCTGGCTCAGCCGCTAAGGTTTTATGCAAGCGATTGGCTTGCCAACTGAGATTATAAAATTGCTGATCTTCCAAGACCTCGCAATAATCCCATTGCAAAGCCACTTGCTCAGCGGTTTCTCGTAAGTTTGGAAAGCGCATTGCTGTTTGTTGCAAGGCCAGTAGCGCAATATCCAGTGTACCCGCCTGCAAACTGGCCTGATTTGCTTGTGTCCCTAACCATTCATCCGGCCAGCTCTGCCCCGGAGGAGAAATATTAAACAGCCGATCCAGTTGCTGTTTAGCGGCACTACTATCAGTAGCACAGAGCAGATTTTCAAGTGCCTGTAATAAAGGTGGTCTTGCTTGGGCAAAACTGGTCTGCTCGCATATACAGCCCACGGTCACTAGCAATAAGGCGCTTTTATTTAACCTCGCAAACATCGCAGGTTTTTATTTTAGCGGGGCTGAGTGTCAAACCTCGCTGACAACGTTTACAGATTGGATAAAACTCACCGTATTTCTTATGCAATAACAAGCTTAAAATAATACCATTGGTATTCGCAGTAATCGCCTTGTTATACCCCCCGCCGTTTTCATAAATCCCTGAATACCAACCACGCTCAGGATCATAAGCCGTACTTACGGTATAGGCGAGGGTTTGACTATAGGTATCGTCTGGAAATAATAAAGCAAGGGAGAGTGCCGCCTTCACTGACAGCGTTTTTAAATGATCATAACGTACCCCTTTATCTGTGGTTGCATTCCACGGAAGCCCAGCGGTAAAGATGGTGTTATAGAGAAAATAAGGTTTTTGATCGAGGTTATCTTCTGAAACGGCGGTAACAATGCCAGTTTCTTCCCAACGCCGCTTTTGCACTTGATAGATATTTTCAATGAGTGGCTTATTTTCAGCATCAATACCATTTTCTATCGCATCGAGTGCATACGATTCTGTCACCACATAGTTATAAGCCCCCAAGTCACGCGGATCACGCCGATCATACACAATGGGTAGACCATAGATATTAATAGTCTCACGGAACTCATTATTATAAGTCGCAGAGATCCGTTGGTCATAACCCAATTCACGGAAAATCTTCCCTGCATATTGTTCATAGCCCAAGCGCCCTTCTTGGGCTACCACGACCCTCTTATCCTTAGAGGTCTGATCGCGGTATAAACCGAACATTTGCCCGTCTTTAACTAAGCGGCTCAAATCCCAACGCTCAATCGTTTTTTTCGCAGGGTAAGCATATTTAGGGTGCATACAACCTAAGGTATTCAGCCAAGAAATCATCCGCGCAAGATCTAAAGCAGAAACCCCAATTCCGTCAGGAGCAGGCTGATTCCGATAATCAACCATCGCCGCCGTGGCAGCATGATAGACTTTATTGGGCGCTTCCTGATTGAATAACTCTAGATTTGTTAAAGTTTTGAACATAGCTTGCACCCGATCATCGAAATCCTTATCGGTGATGAAGCCAAACTCATGAGCGGCAATCGTCGCTGCTAATGCTGAGCCTGTATCCCACATCGTAGTCGATTGGTATTTATCTGCCGCATTATATAAACCCGTCGTAGGGTTATAATTATTTTCAAAATACTTCCATGCAATTTTGGCAATTTCCATATCCTTGGAACACAAGCCTTTAGGTTCACCTAAGCAACTATTATTGGGCTTGGTGATCAATTGACAAAAAGTATCTGTCCGCACCGGAGGCTGTGGTTGACTAGACTTTAGTAAACTCAACAAGCCGCCCTCCGTCGTTGCTTGCTTATTACTAACAGTGGCCGTATTAATATTAATTAGATAAATAATCACCCCAGTCAGCAATAACCCTGCCAACCACGCCAAACCAACTACGACCGAACGATGCTTTAAGCGATTGGTTTTATTATTCTGTTCAGTCATTACCAAGCTCCCCCAAAACAGCTTCCAATTCTTTACGCACAGTATCGGTTGTTGGACTTAGATCACCCGCTTTCCAAGCCTCCATCAACTTGTCGATAGGCCCCATCAGAGCTTGTAGGCGAGTCTTTTTATCCGCTAAGGCTTCACCAGCAGACCAAATGATTTTTTTCGTACTCGCAAGCTTATCAGCCGCCTCGACACCCTTAGCTTCCACACGCAATAACTCCACTTGATTAAGCACGGCTAAGGTTTTATATAAATCCAGACGTTTCTGTAGATTAGCGAGCTTTTTATTCTGATTCGCTTCGGCCTCCTGACTGAGCTTGCTGATGACCAAATCGATGGCCTCTAGCTTTTCAGTGAGTGGTATCAGCGTTTTGCTCATACTTTCAGTAGAACCTTGCTGTAAGGTGTAGACGGCTGCCAACTGCCCCTGCAGTTGCTGGTTTTGGATTAGCAAATAAATCAGCAGACCCAAACCTAAGCTCATTAAAAGGTGTTGAAATAGGTTCATCAGTAACACTAACCCCCCTTATTATTTTTTTAATTTTTTTTAATAAATGGCTACCCTGCCATTGGACACCACTCCTGAAGTGTCAACGCTAAAGTCTGCATTTGGATAGGCTTGGTCAAACAGGCATTCATACCGGCCGCTAAATACTCTAGCTCATCACCTTTCATTGCATTCGCTGCCAAGGCAATAATCGGTAGTTTTTGTTCTGGAAATTCCGCTCGTACCCGCTGAGTGGTTTCGACTCCACTCATACCAGGCATCTGAATATCCATCAATACCAAAGCAAACGGCTCTTTACGCAAGCGCTCCAAAGCCTGAAACCCATCATCAACCACTGTAACGCGATAACCTAGCTTCAGTAACATCCCTTTTGCGACCATCTGATTAACTTTATGATCTTCTACGACCAGAATATGTGGCGCAGACTCTGCACTGAATGGCTGAACCTGCCAGACTAGGCTAGGTTTTGTGTCAAGACTCACTGTACCTATTTGGCAGTCAGACTGGTTAGGATGCTCGTTAAGATCACAAATATCGCCAACGCGCATGGGAATTTGAAACCAGAACGTACTTCCAAAGCCTTCTTGGCTTTCCACCCCAATACTACCGCCCATTAAATGCACCAGTTTACGACTAATCGCCAACCCTAAACCTGTACCACCATGATTATGTTGGTCATATCGGCTAATTTGGCTGAACGCATGGAATAACTTGGCTTGTTTTTCTGCAGAGATTCCCACGCCAGTATCTTGAACCTCAAAACGTAACATCCCCGTTTCACCCTGCAGGACTCGAATACTGATTTGCCCCTTGGTAGTGAACTTGATAGCATTACTAATTAAATTTAATAACACCTGCCGCAAACGCAAAGGATCACCCCAGAGCCTCCGTGGAATCCCATCCGCTAGATCTAGCACCAACCGCAACTGCTTTTGTTCAGCAATTGTGCGCATGGTCGCGATCACATTAGGCAAAATATCAGTGATGCAAAATGGCTCTTCTAGAAGTTCTAATTTGCCAGCCTCTAAACGCGAAATATCTAAAATATCATTAATAATCCCTAGCAAGGCTTGGGCTGATTGCAGAATCGTGTCTACTTGCTGCCTTTGCTCAGCTTGCAAAGCTGTGTGTTGCAATAGAGTGGTCATACCAATGATACCGTTCATTGGCGTGCGAATTTCATGACTCATGGCAGCAAGAAAGGCACTTTTAGCGCGGCTTGCAGCCAAAGCCTGATCACGCGCTTCAACTAACTCTTGGGTACGTTCTGTAATTGTTTGTTCTAATGAATCAGCCTGAGCACGTAATTCTTGGTTAGCTTGATATAATTCTAGGCTCTTGCTTTCCAATAATTGCTCAGCTTGTTGGCGGGCATTCCGCTCACGCTCTAATCGTTTTTCCAAACGTGCGATAAGCTCTAGCTCCGCGCTCATGATTAGCCAACCAAACGAGTAATATGAAATTCGACATGATGACCCTGACCTTGTGAGCGGTCGATGATGTCTATCTGTGTCCGTTCATTAAAATATTGTAAACAACCTTCAATCAAACCTTCTGCTAAAGAAGAAAAGGGATGTTTGGAGCGATAAATCATAATTAATTGACGGTCATCAGCACTTCGAATCGTTTCAAAACGAGGTAGCTCGGCATCAGGATAAAGTTTGCGCACCTCAACATGAATATAATTTTCAATCGACTCCAGAAAATCAAAAGCCGTTTGTGTATTTTGAAAAAAGGCTGGATATAAATTGACAAAACGCCCGAACAAATATTGTCCAAAAACTTTGATGAGTACTGGTATGGGTAAATTGGTTTTATTGGATAAATTTTCTACCAACGCTAACATCTCAGAATGAGGATAAGTTCCCACCGAAGTATAAGCTCCACCCGAAGCTAAGTTTGTTTCGTCAATCATATCATCCACCATTTCTGCGGAAAATTTACGCTCGACCATCTCCAGAAACTCGATGAAAACTAAACCCTTCATAATGCCCTACCGCTCCTAGCGTGGATAATTGGAATGCTTAGCCGATAATCAAATAAGCTGCGCCTGATCAGCATCTAGCCATGCTTTAACTTGCAGGTATTCCGCTTGCAGGGCTTGTAAATGTCTGCTGGCTCGCATTTGATCGTGATCATCCTTGTAGGTTTCCAATAGACTCGCCCATTCGGCCATTTTGAAAGCGCCAATTAGCTTGCTACTGGATTTGAGCTTGTGACAAATGCAGCCAACTTGAACAGCATCTGCTTGAGCAACACTTTGCTCTAATCGGCTCAAGGCTGACAGGGTATCGGCACGAAAAACCTCGATTAACTCAGTAAAACCTTCGGCCATGATTTCCTGTAATTCGTTATAAACTTGTTTATCAATGACGAAAGTAGTGCTTGTCATATTATTAGTTACGCTGAGCTTATATTTATATATTTTAGATAAGACCTAATGCTAGCATAGAGCAATAAATCAAGTTAACTATAATATAAAAATAATAGATTGAATATGAATATCCTTGTGGTAGACGACGCTAAAGATATGCAATTGATCTTGCGCCGCATTTTGACACTCATGGGGCATCAAGTCGTATTAGCCGATAATGGGCAAACCGCTTGGGAGCTCATCCAACAACAACATTTCCAGCTCGTGATCAGTGACTGGATCATGCCTTTGATGGATGGCCCTACCCTATGCCGGACGATCCGTGCTGCCAACTTGCCGCATTATGTGTATATCATTCTGCTGACCGGAATGTCAGGTAAACACAGCTTGCTTCAAGGTATCGATGCCGGAGCAGATGATTTTGCCATCAAACCGATTGTGCGCGAGGAACTTGCCGTACGTTTACGCGCTGCCCAACGGATCTTAAATTTAGAGCAGAGTTTAGAAGACAAAAATCGCCATCTAAAAAATATTAATCAATCCTTATCCGCTGCACAAGCCTTGATTGAAAGTGATTTAAAAAGAGCGGCTGCTTTGCAAACGGGGATTTTACCTCATCAAAAAAACTTTGGCCGTATCCAGCTCGATTGGTTTTTCCAGCCAGCACAATATGTTGGCGGGGATACTTTTAACTATTTTCCAATTAATGATGATTTATTCTTCTTTTATTCCATTGATGTTTCGGGGCATGGGATAGCGGCTGCTTTATTGTCAATGTGTTTGCAAGCTTTATTAAGCACAGCGAGTCCATTACACTGTTTAGATGAACCGAATAGCCTGCAAATTGCGAGTATTCCTTCACGGCTAGCTGCAAAATTAAACCAGCATCTCCATGAACATCTCGATACTCATGATCATTATCTGACCATGATTTTAGGAGTTATCGATACCCAGCAAGAACATTTACATTTTGTACAAGCGGGTCATCCACAACCCTTCTTATATCGCCCCAAGCAAGGTTGGATGCAAATTGATTGTACTGGCTTTCCGATTGGCTTAGTGCCTGAAGTCGAATATGAAACTACCAGCCTGCCTTTCCCAAGTGGCAGCCGTTTTTTACTTTATTCGGATGGCTTACTAGAGTTAACCAACACTGAGGGTAATCCACTCGACCCTAGCGTTTTAATGCACAGTTTAAGCACGGTCACTCAACAACCGGCTAGTCAAACTCTTGAAATATTGCGCCAGACCCTAGGCTTGGATCAAGCAGCCCTATTACGCCCTGATGATATTTCCTTACTGATCATTGATTTACAAAACCAACAACCAACCTAAACCCAGAGCCTCTTTATCGAGGGCAAACACGTTGCACAACGTCTAGCAAAGCCTGAATCTGGAAAGGTTTACTTAGGAAATCATCCATACCAGCAGCTAGACATTGCTGTCGATCCCGTTCTAAGGCATTAGCCGTCAGGGCAATAATGGGGGTAGGATTAAACTGCTTATCTTGCTCTAAGCTACGAATCAACTGCGTTGCCTCTAGGCCATCCATCACAGGCATTTGTACATCCATCAGAATTACATCGGGTCGCTCCGCTTCCCAAGCCTCTAAAGCCTCACGACCATTTTCAGCCAGAATCACTTCATGCCCTGCTTTATTCAATAAGCGGCGTGCTAATAGGCGGTTAACTGCATTGTCATCTGCCAAAAGAATCTTCAGAGCAGTGTTCGCGGGCAATAAATTGGCATTGCTTACAGACTGCGTCGTTGGCAAGGTTTGCTTAGCAGTTGTCAATAACAAGCTAAAATAGAATAGACTCCCTTGCCCCGACTCACTTTCAAGCCGTAATTGCCCCCCCATCATCCCAACCAAGCGGGAAGAAATCGTCAAGCCCAAACCGGTCCCCCCATAGGAGCGAGTAATGGAACTATCGGCTTGCTGGAAAGGTTGAAAAATACTGGCTTGTTTTTCTAGCGGAATCCCAATCCCCGTATCGCGAACGGTAAATAATAAATTCACTTGCCCTGCTGGAGCAGTACTTTGCAAACTGACTCTAACCAGAACCTCGCCTTGCTCTGTAAACTTAATCGCATTACCGATCAGATTAAGCATAATTTGTCGCAAACGTCCTGCATCACCGAATAGTAAATCTGGTACTTCGGCCGCTAGTTCCCAACGAAAGGTTAATTGTTTTTGTTGCGCCCTGAGCTGCAAAGGCAGGCAGGTATCATGCAATAAGCTACTGATTGAAAAGAAGCTAGGGTTAAGAATGAAAGCACCGGATTCAATCCGTGAAAAATCCAGAATCTCATTAATAATATCCAGCAAGGCATTTGATGAAGACTTGATCATCTGCAGATATTCACCCTGTAAGGCTGAAACCTCGCTGTATAACATCAAGTCCGTAAGGCCAAGAATACCATTCATAGGAGTGCGAATTTCATGGCTAATCATCGCCAAAAACTCACTCTTAGCTTGGTTAGCTTTTTCTGCAGCCGCTTTAGCTCGTACTGCCTCTGCCCGCGCTTCTTCTAAATGAGCATGGTGCTGACAGGCTAAACAAGCGGTTTCTAGGCGCTTTAAAATTAAGCCCAACGCTAATAAATAAGCATCAGATAAAGGTGGATCACAGACTAATACCAAGAGACCATGCCCACCAATCGGCATAAAATGATAGGGAATCCCTTCAAGCACATGGATTTCAGCGGGTTTATTCACTTGCCATCCTTGACTGGCAACTCGTCTTAATTCAGCCGCTAATAAAGGTAACTCCTGCTCTAAGCTATTATGTAGCAACGGATAGGCATAGCAAGGATTCGGCACTTTTATCGCAATATCTTCAGGCACTAGGCCATTATGCAGCCAAATATAACCGCTTCGTCCATT
>JBJOOT010000009.1:0-43797 GCA_046051185.1 Pseudomonadota bacterium
TCCAGATTTTGGATGCTGAAGATCAACTACGAATGCTCAAGCGCATACTCAAAGCCTTGGATTTAGATGAAACTCGTTGGCCACCGCGTCAAGTGGCTAATTTCATCAATAGCCGCAAAGATGAGGGTTCGCGTGCTAAACATCTTGATGATCGGGGCGATCCGGTTCAAGCGCAGTTAATTCGCGTGTATAGCTTGTATGAGGAACAATGCCAGCGCAATGGAGTGGTGGATTTTGCTGAATTACTTCTGCGCTCACTGGAGTTGTTGCGAGATACCCCCGAATTGCAAATGCATTATCGCAATCGTTTCCGACATATCTTAGTGGATGAATTCCAAGACACCAATGCCTTGCAATATGCATGGTTACGTTTAATTGCTGGACAGAAAAATCCTATTTTTGCAGTCGGCGATGATGATCAGTCTATTTATGGTTGGCGGGGGGCGAAGATTGAAAATATTCGCAATTTCACCCGTGATTATCCTGATTGTGAAACAATTCGCTTGGAGCAAAACTATCGTTCTACAGGCAATATCCTTAAAGCCGCAAATGCTTTAATTGATAATAATCGTGGGCGCTTAGGGAAGAATCTCTGGACAGAGGGGCGTAACGGTACACTGTTGGATTTATACGCTGCTTTCAATGAATTAGACGAAGCCCGCTATATTGCAGGGCGAATTAAGCAATGGGTGGATCATGGAGCGCGGCGGGATGAGGTCGCCGTTTTATATCGCTCTAATGCGCAGTCGCGAGTCTTTGAAGCGGTGTTTAATGAGCAACGGCTGCCCTATCGGGTATATGGTGGTTTGCGCTTCTTCGAGCGTGCAGAGATCAAGGATGCGCTTGCTTATTTGCGTCTGACTTTAAATCATGCGGATGATGCTTCGTTTGAGCGTATTGTGAACCATCCTCCCCGTGGGATTGGCGAGCGCACGGTTGATAGTTTGCGGCAAATAGCCCGCGCCGAAAGTCGCTCTCTTTGGGAAGTGGCTGAGGAGGCTGCTCATTCTGGTGAGTTTACAGCGCGTGCTAGCCAAGCGTTATGGCAGTTTATTCAACTAATTAAACAAATGGCTGAGGAAATTCATGCCCTGCCCTTAGCAGAACAAGTCGATACGGTGATTGCCTTAGCTCACTTAAAAGAGCATTTTCTGAGTAAGGAAAAAGGTGAGGCAGGTCAGGCACGAGTTGATAATCTAAATGAATTAATTACCGCTGCTGCTGGTTTCATGCAAGTACAAACCGATGAATTACCGGCTATGGATGATCTTTCTTCTTTCCTTGCACATGCGGCTTTAGAGGCTGGTGAAGGGCAAGGTGACGCGGGTGAAGACTGTGTGCAGATGATGACTTTGCATTCAGCGAAAGGCTTGGAGTTTCCATTAGTCTTTTTAGCGGGTCTAGAAGAAGGTTTATTTCCCCATCAAATGTCTGCCGATGATCCAGCGCGTTTGGAAGAAGAGCGTCGGCTTTGTTATGTAGGGATTACACGGGCTGAGCAGCAGTTAATTCTAAGCTATGCTGAGCAACGTCAATTGCATGGGCAAACACGCTCTAATCCACCCTCTCGCTTCTTGCGTGAATTACCTGAGGAACTCTTAAACGAAGTACGCCCTAAGGTGAGAACCTATCAAACCAGTTATCGAGCAGCAACACCCGTCGCGCATAGTTTACCACGTGGCAGTAAAACCGAAGCAGGCTATAGTATTGGACAGCGTGTGAGCCACGCCAAGTTTGGTGAGGGAATTATTACGAATGCCGAAGGTTCAGGTCAGCATGCACGGGTTGAGGTCAATTTCAGTGCTGTTGGGCGCAAATGGTTAGTCTTGGCTTATGCTAATTTAGAAAAGCTTTAAGTTTAGAAAAGTTTTAAGACAGATTTTAGTATCTAGTGCTACTTGGTTTTATGGTAGTTTTGAGCCATGTTTAACGGTAAATACCTTGCTGAATACTCAATAAGGCATTGACAGTAGCGGCCGCAAACATAATGCCACCCCAGCGGCCTTCAATTAAAATATATTCTACCCCTAATTCGTCATAGCTTTCTTGTAAGACGGCTTTCCCGTACTCAGTGTTCACAAAGCCAGAGGGCATGGCAATAATCAGCGCGGGCTTTTCTGCTTCTTCAGCTTTTAGTAGCTCCAATAAACGACATAAAGCAGTACTCGAATAGCCAAACACCACAATGCTATTTTTCAAATAAGGTTTCCATAAATCCACCGCAGTCATGGCACGGGTTTGTTTGGTTGTTTTAGCCATAGAAATGACTGAGGATTTATTAATAAAGCACAAGGGGTCTTGATTAAGTAATTTACGATCAATATTGCCGCTCAAAGTATCATGGTCATACAGCATATAGGCATATTTTTTGATAGATCGTTTGCCTGCTTCGATAGCATGAGGGCTGAATTTAACACGTTGAGCTAGTGAAGGCTCACCACAAGCCCGAATCAGATACAACAGAATTTGTTGCTGATCAGCTGTAAAGCTATCTAGCTCGCTGAGTTCACGAATACAATCCCAAATTTGCCCCTCGATCTTGTCGGGGTCGCGCACATATTGCATGTTTAATGATTACCTAGCTCGCTTTATTGGACGACAAAGTCGAAATATTGATGCGGATAAGGTTCATGGCGTAACGTAAAATGCCACCATTCTAGGTCGAAGCCCTGAAAGCCATAGCGTTCCATGACTAATTTTAAAAGTAAACGGTTAGCACGTTGATTTGCAGTAAGTTTCGGATAGTTGGGCGCAGAGGCAGAGCCAAAAAAATCGAATTCAGTTCCCATCTCCAACTCAGGATGACTAGGATGCTGTAAATTGACTAAACCAAGATCAACCGTACTGCCTCGAGTATGGCTAGAGCGTTTGGCAATATAACCTTGAGCAAATAATTCGGATTTACTTAAGCTTGGATGAAAACGTTTAGCAATTTGTGGGTCTTCTGGTTGATGCTCCCAACGTAAAAAATGGGCAACTGCTTGCTGTGGGCGATAAGCATCAAAAATTTTTAACCCTAGGCCAAATTCGGCTAAAGCAGTCTGTACTTGAACGAGCGCCTTTGCGGCTGCAATGCTCAAGATAGCCTCATTTTTCTGATAGCCATCGACAGTTTCACCCAGAAAATTATTGCTCCCATAATAGCGCATATCCCGAATAATCAAGGGCGCATAGCTGGATAAACGTACAAAGCCAGTCGGTAACCGCGTTTGAGTCACTGTGCTTTACTACCCAATAAACCATTTGGGCGGATTAAGGAGCGTATATCCTCATAGGGAATAGTAAACTCGGTAGGACCCATCACATAAGGGGCGATTTCGTAACTATTGAAGATAAAACTGAGTCCGTCTTTATTGACACCATAATTATCATTCAGGACAAATGCATTATTCGCAAAATTAAAACCATCTTCTTCAAGGCTAGAATGATCTGTCAGCTGGCGAGCTTCACGGAAAGCTTTTTCGCCTGCAACATTTAAAGCCGCTTCATAGCCCGGATTCATGAGGTCTTCAAGGCTTACGGGCTGCGCATCAGCTAAGTTGAGAACAATAAAGCGGCTGCCATTAAAAGGATGTGCGCCCCCCGTAAAACCAAACTCCTCAAATAATAAAGTAAGCAAAGTATTGGTGTTATGAATAATACGGACACTGCGCTCAAGCTCCCAGCTGGTAAAATTATTGGAGTCTTGAGTGTAATCTTGAATAAAACTATCAGCGAACGATTCTAAAGATTGGGTTTTAGCTAATTCGCTCGGCGCACCCTCAATTTGATCTAAGAGTTGTTGCTTAATCAGTGCATTCATTTTGCTAGCCAGTTCAGGCTGAGTTACTGAACTAATTTCTGGATAGCTAAATTTAACAGAGGCACATAGCGTATCTTCTGCTTTTACAGTCGTGGTTTCAGGACACTTACTGCCTCCTTGGCGCTTAAATTCACGCATTTGATAGCTAATACCCAAGGATGAGACAGTTTCGTCAGCCAGTTTACTGCTGTTATCACAAGCAGACAGGACAGATGCCAATAAAATTATTGGCAAAAAAGGCAATCGCATAGATATTCTCGCTTAGAATGGTGTTGCCGTCATCATTAACACCAATAGACAGTCTAGGGTATCAAAGTTGCCTAGGCTTGCGAAGCTAAAAAGCATCTTGAGTTAAGCTCTTAAGCTAAGGGGATAAACGTTCAATTTGCCAAGTCTCCAATCCTGCTAGACGGCGATACTCAAAGCGATCATGTAGCCGATTGGGGCGGCCTTGCCAGAATTCTACACTATCAGGAATGATACGAAACCCCCCCCAAAAGTCAGGTAAGGGAATTTCACCACTGCTAAATTTTTGTTTCATTTCCTCTAATTTAGCTTCAAGAAGGCGGCGCGAGCTAATGATTGAGCTTTGTGCTGATACCCAAGCCCCTAATTGACTACCACGAGGACGACTCGTGAAGTATTTGAGCGATTCAAGGGCAGAGACTTTTTCAACTCGACCTGTAATTTCAACTTGACGCTCGAGTTCTTTCCAAAAAAACAAAGCCGCTACTTGAGGGTTTTCTGCGATTTGCTGGGCTTTTTGGCTGTGATAATTGGTATAAAAAACAAAGCCGCGCTCATCAAAAGCTTTCAATAGCACAGTGCGTAAACTGGGTTTGTTTTGGGCAGAGGCCGTTGCAAGCTGCATCGCATTGACTTCGGCAAGCTCGGCTTGTGTAGCTTGTGTGAACCACTGTTCAAATTGCAAAAAAGGATTTGCCGCCAGATTGGCTTTACTTAATCCGGCTTGAGTGTATTCGCGCCGTAAGGCTCCGATGTCCATGCTCACTCTCTTTGCTTAAATGGGGAGCTAGGATTATAACCCTGAGTGCGCACAAATAAAAAAGCCAGATATAAGATCTGGCTAAAAAAGCGCAAAGGAAGGGCTAGAACCTTTGCGCCAATAAGGAGTCCAGTCTGGACTCTAGGGGCTAACAACACGAGTAAAAATCATAAACCATAAAAATCAGCAATATATTGTTGCTCCTGTACAGGCAAGACCTGTGGTCTTGGTGGCTGTGGAACGGCTGCATTTCCTAGGTTATAGGGGTTAAGCAGGGTTCTTTGTGGAGCAACTTGCATTCCCGGAACAGCAACAGTTCTAAATATATTGGGTACAACACCATCTGCTGGGGCGGGCAAACGCACATGGTAAGCAGCATAGGCTTGTCTTTCCCAAGATTGATACACGGAGCTAGTTTGTATACTGGAGCAACCTGCTAATACATTAGCAGTTAACACTAGCAACACGAGCCGCTTCAACGGTCTTATTCTTATTGCTTTCATGATGTTTCGGGTTTGTTTGTTTGGGTATGGACGTATAGTGGCAGAGAATTTTTTCTTATGCACTCATTATTTGGATGAATGGATGCTTCGCTTGATAATTGGTTTTAATTAAAAGATTAAGGGAGGTTTAAACCGGAAATACTGTTTCAGTTTGCCGCTGTAAAGCCCATTCAATATGTTCACGAACTAAGGGGCTAATCGGCGTAGCCAGTTTAGCTCGCAAAGCATGGCGAATCTTAGCGCTAGTGGGGGCATTACCGAGGGCGATAGCTAAGTTGCGTAACCAGCGTTCATGTCCAATCCGGCGGATGGCAGTGCCTTCTAATTTGGCTAAAAAGGTGGCTTCATCCCAAGCAAATAATTCTAATAAGCTGGCTCTATCTAATTGGTGGCGGATCTGAAAATCTTGTTGTGGGCTAGTTTGTGCAAATCGATTCCACGGGCAAATTAATTGGCAATCATCACAGCCATAAATTCTATTCCCCATTAAGGATCTAAATTCCAAGGGAATAGAGCCTGCATATTCAATGCTTAAATAAGAAATACAGCGATTAGCATCTAATACATAAGGCTGAATAATCGCTTGGGTAGGGCAAATATCAAGGCAAGCAGTGCAAGAGCCACAATGCTCAGTACTCGCTCCAGTTTCAAGGAGGGGTAAATTGGTATAAAGCTCGCCAAGAAAAAAATAAGAACCACTGCTACGATGAATAAGATTGGTATGTTTACCTAACCAACCTAAGCCCGCTTTAATGGCAATCGGTTTTTCCAAAACGGGTGCACTATCTACGAATACCCGGTAACGCATTGAGCCAAGTTCAGCTTGTAAGCGTTGGGCAAGTTTTTCTAATTGTTGTCGCAGAACTTTATGATAATCACGACCTAAAGCATAACGAGAAATATAGGCCAATTCAGGATGATTCAGCACCATTTCAGCCGGAGTGCTGGATTCAGGCCAGTAATTCATACGGACACTAATAATCGAGACGGTGCCTTCAAGCAATTCAGCAGGACGGCTGCGTTTAGTACCGTGTCGTTGCATCCATTCCATCTCACCGTGAAAGCCTTGGGCTAACCAAGCCCATAAGTTTTGCTCAGCCTTGGATAAATCAATAGAGCTAATACCTAATGCATCAAAGCCGAGTTCTGCTCCCCATTTGGGAAGTTTGGCGCTAATATCAGCTATTAAGGTCATTTTTTTAGGATCATCCACTTGCATGTTGCTAAATAGTTCATCGGGTAAATTCCCAGTCTACACCATTGAGCAAGTACGTGAGCTAGATCGTATTGCTATTCAAGAACAGGGTATCTCGGGCTATCTGTTAATGCAGCGAGCGGCCACGGCTGTATTTGCCAGCATGCGGGAGTGTTATCCGCAAGCACGCTCTTTGTGCATCGTCTGTGGAGCGGGGAATAATGCTGGCGATGGCTATGTACTTGCTCGTTTGGCTCAGCAAGCGGGTTGGCAAGTTCAAGTCTTGGCGGTGAGTTCACCTGTTAGCCTCCAGCAAGATGCGCAAACAGCTTATCAAGATTATTTAAAACAGGGGGGCGAAGTCACTGAGTTTACAGGATCGCTGCCATTAACAGATTTAATAGTAGATGCTTTATTCGGGACAGGTTTAACGCGGCCACTGCAAGGGGTATGGAAGATCGCTATTAAAGCAATCAATGCTTGTTCTCAGCCAGTGGTGGCAATCGATCTTCCCTCTGGCTTAAATGGTAATACAGGGCAAGCGCTAGGGAGCGCGGTTAATGCGAATTTAACCGTGACTTTTATTGGTTTGAAACAAGGTTTACTCACTGGACAAGCACGGGCTTATGTGGGGGAGCTGGCTTTGGCTGATTTAGATTTGCCGGAATCGGTTTTGAAACGAGTACCAACTCAAAACTACACACTTGCCCGCGATTTTTTGAAAATTTGCCTGCCCAAACGAGCGCGTTGTGCGCATAAGGGGCAGTTTGGGCATGTCTTATTGATCGGTGGTCAAGCCGGTATGGCGGGGGCGATTCGTTTGGCGGGTGAAGCGGCTTTGCGGACTGGCAGTGGGCGAGTATCATTGGGTACTGATCCGAAACACGCCGCATGGTTGAATCTCAATCGTCCTGAATTGATGGTCGATGCTATTCAGGCTCATGAGGTAGCTAATAGCTTAAAACAGAAAACGGTTGTCGGTTTAGGGCCTGGTTTAGGGACAACGGCCTTGGCTTTAGCGATTTGGTCTGCAACCTTAACTACTCAGCTTCCCTTAGTTTTAGATGCGGATGCTTTAAATCTGTTAGCACAAGCCCCCGAACAGCGCTCTAACTGGATATTGACACCACATCCTGCTGAGGCTGCGCGTTTATTAGCTTGCACAACGGAAGAAGTTGAGCAGGATCGGTTTGCAGCGGTGCGTACCTTACAACAGAAATATGGCGGAGTTATTGTTTTGAAAGGGGCTGGTAGTTTAGTGGCAGATGAAGCAGCCATTGCTGTGTGTCTTGCAGGAAATCCGGGGATGGCGACCGCTGGTATGGGCGATGTTTTGACAGGGATAGTGACGAGCTTAGTCGGGCAAGGATTAAGTTTAATGGAGGCAGCGAGTGCAGGTGTTTTAATCCATGCTTTAGCCGCCGATCAAGCCGCCGAGCAAGGTGAGCGAGGTTTGCTCGCAACGGATGTGATTGAACAGTTACGGAAGTGGGTCAACCCATGAGCCGTCAACAAACAATCTACTTAGCAGATGAGGCGGCAAGCTTGGCTTTAGGGGGGCAAATAGCTCAACAATTCCCCGCAGGTGGTATCATTAAACTGTATGGCAATTTAGGGGCTGGAAAAACTACGATTGTTCGCGGTTTACTCAGGGAACTTGGTTATCAAGGGATAGTCAAAAGTCCTACTTATACTTTAGTAGAACCGTATCAAATCGCTGATCGCGTTATCTATCATTTTGATTTATATAGGCTTGCTGATCCAGAAGAATTAGAATATATGGGCATTCGGGATTATTTAGATCAACAAGCACTGTGTCTTTTAGAATGGCCTGATCAGGGGGGGGCTTATATTCCAAAAGCTCATTTAAGTTTAACACTTGATGCGCATTTAGCAGGGCGAATTGCTTATTTAGAATACTGTTAATTTAATATTTTCATATACTTAGAAAGTATTCATAAAAAAATACTTGAAAAATGTCTGCTGTAGTTTAGTATGTGAGCTACCGTAATGCCTATTCTGCAGCGGATTGCCTATTCCTCAGTGATAATTCTAAGGCTGGCTGGGTCTATAAATTTATGCAAAACCAACATTTGACACGTCGAAACTTCCTTTTAAAGCTTGCAGTGGCCTCTAGTGTGCTCAGTAGTGGCGTCTTGACCGGTCAATTATGGGCAGCTCCTCAGGGTAAATTAGTAGGTGCAAAATTATCAGGCAACGCTAATGCCCTGACAGTATCTTTACTGCTGACTGCACCGGTTAAATACAAGATTTTTACTCTTAGTGATCCACATCGAGTGGTTATTGATCTTTACCAAACGGATTTAGATGGTAATTTGAAACAAGGCCGTCATGATCGTCCACCGTTAGAGGCAATACGTTATGCCGTCCGCGATGATGGCAAATTGCGGGTCGTATTAGATATGGCCAACGCGGTAGAGCTGGATAGTAAGATGACGAAATCAGACGGTGAGAGCGTATTAAATTTAACGCTTACCAGTAAAGCACGCGGAACGAGTTCAAGGCGGCGTCAAGCTGATAAAGCCAGTAGCCAAGAGCCTGCACCGGATGATGAAGGCCCTGCGCCATCGAGTCGGGCGAGTTTTGTCGTAGCGATTGATCCGGGGCATGGTGGTCATGATCCGGGGGCGATTGGGCGACAGGGTACTCAGGAAAAAGAGGTCGTACTGGCCGTAGCTAAAAAGCTAAAGGCTAAAATTAATGCAGCCCCTGGTATGCGGGCGGTTATGACTCGAAACGATGATCGCTATGTGGATCTACGAGAGCGAATCGAGATTGCACGGCGTAATAATGCTGATCTCTTTATTTCCATCCATGCGGATGCCAATAATCGTGCTAATTTACATGGTTCATCGGTCTATATTCTATCAGAAAATGGGGCTTCCAGTGAGGCTGCACGCCTATTAGCCGATAGTGAAAACTCTTATGAATTACGCTTAGGTAATGTTCGTTTAGCTGGAAATAGCAATAAAATTGCTTCAATTCTTTTAGACCTCAGCCAAAACGCGACGATGGATCGCAGCTTATCCTTAGCTAAAAATACCTTACGGGAGCTAGCTTCTGTGAGTAATCCATTACGTGCACAAGTAGAAAGTGCGAGTTTCGTGGTATTAAAAGCCCCTGATATTCCATCCATGTTAGTTGAAACCGCCTTTATTAGTAATCCGGCAGAGGAACAGCGTTTACGCAATCCAAGCTATCAGCAGCAATTGGCCGATGCGATTTATAAAGGGGTACGCAGCTATCAAAAAGCTTATCACCCAAGCAGTCGGCGGAGTAGTTATGCCGCTGATGCGGAGACCGAAGATTATGCGCAGGTGGCTGAGCCTTTAGGTTAGTGTATAGGCTAAGTATTTCAAGTATTAAGGGTTTGCTGAATAATCAATCGTGTTGAGGATCCTAGTTCAGTACCTGATATCTGAATGATTAGGGTCTATTTTTAGCCAGACTGAGGTTCTGGCTTTTTTTATCCCTTAATGCGTTCTGCAATAAAGTCTTCTCGATAAGGCAGATGTTCGTACACTGCCTGCATATACTCAGCCACTGAACGCTGTTCATATAAACTATGTTGGCGCACTGCTTGCTGGAAGGCTGGATTCGCCAGCCAATGGCTAGAGCGCGTTAACGTAGGAATAAAGCCACGCGGTACTTTATGTTCCCCCTGTGCGCCTGGTTCAAACACTTGTAATTGATGCTTAATACAATACTCAATCCCTTGGTAGTAACAAGCCTCAAAATGTAGGCTATCGAAGTATTCTGTACAGCCCCAATGCCGTCCATAGAGACGTGTATCACTGCGAAACATCAAAGAGCCAGCAATACATTGCTGATCTTTATCCGCCATGATGAGTAATACTTGTTCTGGTAAATGAGCCGCTACTTCTTTAAAAAAGCCTGCATTTAAAGTTGGAACGCCCCATTTACTTTCAAAAGTCTGCTGATAAAAGTAGGCAAAGCGTTCCCAATCCGCCGCAGTGGCTGTTTGCCCATCCAAGACTCGCAGCTCGACTCCAGCCTCTTTCACTTTGCGACGTTCTTGTTTGATATTTTTGCGCTTTTTTGAGCTGAAGGTTGCAAGGAAATCATCAAAGTGCTGATAACCAAAATTCCGCCAATGGAATTGGCAATCATGGCGAGTGATTAGCGATTGTTGACTCAGCCAATCGTGTTCTGTACTTAAGGGGAATAGCCAATGTATGCCACTGGCCTGCAAAGTTTCGGCGAGCTGCGTCACAGTGGCTAACAGGATGGGGTAAACTTCAGCTTCTTGACCTGATTTAGCCAATAAGCGCTGCCCACTGGCGGGGGTATAGGGAATGGCTGAAACCAATTTCGGATAATAAGCTAGCTTATGACGTTTATAAGCTTCTGCCCAAGCATGATCAAATACAAACTCTCCATAGGAGTTGTATTTTTCATATAAAGGCATTGCAGCTATCAATTCTGTGCCATCATAAACAATAATATGACGCGGCAACCAACCAAAATTTTTCCCAACACAGCCATGATGTTCCAGAGCAGCTAAGAATTCATGACGTACAAAGGGATTATTATCCTGTACTAACGCATTCCACGCACTGCGGGAAACTTGATCTAAGTTAGAAATGATTTGAATATGCATGGTGACATTGTGCCAATTGCTAGCAGTCTCGCCAATGTCTGCGGAAAAAGTAATACAATTAAGCTCAACTAAGCTCAACCGCTCTTCAAAAACAAGGAGAATCAGCCCATGTCCATTGCGCCTGCACTATTTGCTGGTGTCCCTGCCGATTTAAGCTCAAGCGCTGAATTAGCTTTAAAAGCCAGCCCTTATTTGCAAGAGCAACTCACCCGTTTTCCGCAATGGTTTGAGTTGTTAGTGGGCAGCCGTGCTTATCAAGACGGTGAATTGGTGCAGAAAATAGCACTGGAAATTGCGGCGATTCGTGATGAATCCAGCTTATTAACAGCGGTGCGTCAAATTCGGCATCGGGAAACGGTCAGGATTGCATGGCGGGATTTAACGGGTGCTGCGGAATTAGTGGAAACCCTACAAACTACTTCAGATTTAGCCGATGCTTTAGTCGGGAGTGTTTTGGCTTGGTGGCATCAAGAACTAGTGAGTAAACACGGTCAACCTTTAAGCCGTGCAGGTGTACCGCAGCGGATGCTGGTTTTAGGGATGGGCAAACTCGGTGGGCGTGAACTCAATTTTTCTTCAGATATTGATTTGATTTTTGCTTTCCCTGAGTCGGGTGAAACTGATGGGCGGCGGAACTTAGATAATCAGACCTTCTTTACTCGTGTTGGGCAAAAATTGATTAATACCTTAGGCCAAGTCACTGCTGATGGTTTTGCCTATCGAGTCGATATGCGTTTGCGTCCCTTTGGTGAGGTGGGCGCTTTAGCTTTGTCTTTTGATGCAATGGAGCATTATTACCAAACACATGGCCGCGAATGGGAACGCTATGCGATGGTGAAGGCTCGGGTCATGGCAGGCGATGTACAAGAAGGCCAAGAGCTCATGGAACGCTTACGTCCGTTTGTGTATCGCCGCTATTTGGATTATGGCTCGATTGAACAATTGCGCGAAATGAAGCTTATGATCAATCGTGAGGCCTTGCGTAAAGGGAAGCAACAAGATGTAAAACTGGGCAAAGGTGGGATTCGTGAAATTGAATTCACTGCTCAAGTTTTTCAATTGATGCGTGGGGGGCGCGAGCGGGCTTTACAGGAGCGTAATCTCTTAAAAACATTGGATATTTTAGAGCAAACTCAGTTGCTAAGCTCGCAGGATGCTAGCCAGTTACGGGAGGCTTATCAATTCTTGCGGTGTGCTGAAAACCGCATACAAATGTGGAAAGATGAGCAAGCCCATGCTTTACCCACAGAACCTGAACAGCAGCAACTCATGGCGGCCTCTTTGGGGTTTGCGGATTGGGCTGGGTTTATGCAGGTTTTAGATAGCTATCGTGAGCAAGTCAGCTTGATCTTTAAGCGTATTTTTGCCGTCGAAGGTGAAGAGGATAAAGCAGATGAAGACCCTAATCAGGCCTTGATTCAAATTTGGCAAGGCCATCTGGAGGAGGATCAAGCTTGCAAGTTGCTGCTTGCTTGGGGGCTAAAGCCAGAAACGGAGTGTTGGCAGCAGATTAAAGCTTTGCGTGAAAGTCGTTTGTATAAGTCACTGACTGAATTAGCCCGTACTCGTTTAGATCGCTTAATGCCAGAACTGTTAGCGGTTTGTGCCACTCAAACGCATCCGGCTCAAGCATTAACACGTAGCTTACAAGTGATCCAAGCGATTGCTCGGCGCTCGGGTTATATCGTGATGCTTGTGGAGCATGCAGGGGCTCTAGAGCAGTTTGTGAAACTCGTGCATGCGAGTGTCTGGATTACAGCCCAACTGACTCAGCATCCGATTTTGCTGGATGCTCTTTTGGATACGCGCCAATTATACCGCCCTTTGAATCGTCAAGAATTGGGCGCAGCACTCAAACAAGTATTAGGAAGTGTTGATCCCCATGAGACCGATGTCGTGATGGAGCGTTTGCGGCAGTTTAAACAAGCCCAAGTCTTGCGAGTGGCGGCCGCTGATATTACGGGTAAATTACCCTTAATGATTGTTTCTGATCAGCTTACTTGGATTGCTGAGGCGATTTTAGAGGAAACCACAGAAAATGCCTGGCAAACCATGACAGCGAAGTCGGGTGTGCCGCAATATCTAGTGGATGGTGTGAAGCATGATGCCAGTATTGCAATTGTTGGTTATGGTAAATTGGGTGGGATTGAACTGGGCTATGGTTCAGATTTAGATATTGTATTTTTGCATGATAGTTGTGGCGAGCAGCAACTCACGAATGGGGCGAAGCCTCTAGAAAGTCCGGTTTTCTTTGCCCGTTTAGCCCAAAAAATTATTAATTCACTGTCTACCTTTACCCATGATGGACGCTTGTATGAAACGGATACCCGTTTACGTCCTAGTGGTGCTTCTGGTTTATTGGTGACAAGTGCAGAAGCTTTTCGACAGTATCAATTAGAAAAAGCTTGGATTTGGGAGCATCAAGCCCTGTTACGGGCGCGAATGATTACCGGTAGCTCGCAGTTGCGCCAGCAATTTGAAGCGATTCGCCATGAAATTCTCTGCCAGCCACGCGATACCGAGTTGCTACGGCAAGAGGTAGTCACGATGCGCCAAAAGATGTGGGATGCTTTAGGCAGTAAAGATCAATCAGTCTTTAATGTGAAAAAAGATCCGGGCGGCATTACGGATATTGAATTTATTGTTCAATACCTGATTCTAGCCCATGCGCACCAGCATCCTACTTTAGTGGAATGGAGTGATAATATTCGCCAGTTAGATTCCTTGGGTAATGCCCGTATCTTAACGCTCGAAGAGGTCAGCCAGTTACAGGATATTTATCGTCATCTTCGCAATCACACACATAAATTAGCCTTGCAGGAGCAAACGGCCACTGTTAGTGCGGCAACCTTTGTGGAGGAGCGCGAATATGTCAAGGCGATTTGGCGGAAGTATCTGGGAGGCTAGTGCTATTAATCGCTTCAGCACGTACACAGGCGACCCATGCCTTATTTAAAGCTCGCAAATGGGGTAGTTCTTGGCGGCAGATGTCTTGCACATAAGCGCAACGTGGGCCAAATGGACAACCTTGAGGGGGATGCAAAGGTGAGGGTGGCTCACCTTGTAAGTGAATCCGTTCACGCTTCTCGCCAACTTCTGCCACTGGAGTTGCAGAAAACAAAGCTTGAGTATAAGGATGCTGTGGGCGACTAAAAATCGTTTCAGCATCTGCATATTCTACCGCTCGCCCGAAATACATCACCATGACGGCATCGGCAATACGTTGCACAACGGATAAATCATGCGAGATAAATACATAAGCTAAACCTAAATCTTTTTGTAATTCAGTCAGTAGATTCAGGATTTGGGCGCGTACTGATAAATCGAGCGCTGAGACTGGCTCATCTAATACCACGATTTGTGGTTTGAGCATTAAAGCCCGTGCAATAGCAATCCGTTGGCGTTGCCCGCCGGAAAACATATGTGGATAACGCTCCGCAAATTCAGGGCGTAAACCAACGCGCTCCATCATCGTGCTGACTGCTTGGCGACGTTCATCCCGTGAAAGTTTGGTATTGAGCAGTAAAGGCTCTTCCAACATATACTGAATGGTTTTGCGTGGATTGAGTGAGCCATAAGGGTTTTGGAAAACCATTTGAATACGTTGGCGCAAGGCAGGCTCAGGCTTTTTTTGAGTATCAACTTGCTCACCCACCAACCATAATTCACCGGCTGAGGGTATTTCAATCAGGGTGAGCGCACGGGCTAAAGTGGATTTGCCACAACCGGATTCACCGACAACCGCCAAGGTTTCGCCTGCATTTAAGCTAAAACTGATTCCATTGAGGGCGTGCACGCTCAATGGTTTTTGAAATAGACCTTGGCGTGCTAAATACACTTGCTGCAAATTAACCGTGTGTAAGACTTCAGCCATCGACGGCCTCCGCTGTTAGATTTAACGGATAATGGCAACGTAACCAACAAGTATTCTCGCCTTGCAGGTTGTTTAATAAGGGCTGTTGTTCATAGCAAAGGGCTTGCGCCTGTTGACAGCGCGGGGAGAATAAACAACCCTGTGGGCGATCTTTTTGTCCGGGTACGATCCCTTGAATTGTGGGCAAGAAGTCCCCTGCAGGGGCGCGTTCAGGCAAAGCATCTAAGAGTGCTGCGGTATAGGGATGATGTGGAGTATTAAATAAGCCCGTCACCGGCTGCTTTTCCACTTGCTGCCCTGCGTATTGCACTACGACTTGTTGAGCGGTTTCTGCAACAACGCCCATATCATGCGTAATTAAAATCAAACCCATCCCTTGAGTTTGTTGCAAGTTTAATAACAACTCCAAAATCTGTGCTTGTACAGTGACATCCAGTGCCGTTGTTGGCTCATCTGCGATCAATAATTTAGGTTGAGCGGCCAAGGCCATCGCGATCATGGCACGTTGGCTCATACCCCCTGACATTTGATGGGGATAAGCTTGATAGCGGCGCTTGGGGTCAGGAATACCAACCATCTCCAAAAGATGCAAGACACGCTCAGTACGTTCTTTTTTCGAACCACCTCGATGAATACGGAGGGTTTCATCAATCTGATAACCCACGGTAAAGCAGGGGTTGAGGCTGCTCATTGGCTCTTGGAAGATCATAGCGACTGTACCGCCATTGAGTTTGCGGCGTTGCTTAGTAGGCAGGGCTAATAAGTCTTGGCCATCGATTTTCAATTCATCACAAGTAATCCGTGCTGTCGGTGGCAAGAGATTCATCACAGCCATCATCGCTACCGATTTGCCAGAACCTGATTCACCAACAATGGCTAAAATCTCCCCTGCATTGACTTCTAAATGAATCCCCTCGACCGCTTGAAACCAGCCATTTTGGGTTGGGAAAGCTACCGATAAATTGCGCACGGTTAATAGACTCATGAGCGGCGCATCCTTGGGTCGAGGGCATCACGTAAGGCATCACCGACTAAATTAATCGAAAGCACGGTGAGTAAAATTGCTAAGCCCGGAAAGGTGACTACCCACCAAGCGCGACTAATAAATTCTCGAGCCTCAGCCAGCATCGCGCCCCATTCTGGTAAAGGCGGCTGTGCACCCATGCCTAAAAAGCCTAAAGCAGCTGCATCTAAAATCGCATTGGAGAAGGATAGGGTCGCTTGTACAATCAAGGGTGCCATACAGTTTGGTAGAATGGCGTTAAACATCAAGCGCCAATTACTTGCGCCCACAATCCGGCTGGCTATCACATAATCGCGATTCTTTTCACTTAAAACATTAGCGCGAGTGAGGCGGACAAAATGGGGCAACATGACCAAAGCAATGGCATACATCGCATTCAATAAGCCCGGGCCTAATACTGCTACCAAACCCAAAGCCAGTAATAAACTAGGGAAGGCTAAAATCACATCCATCAAACGCATAATCAGGGTATCGAGCCAGCCTGAATAATAGCCTGCCAATAAATCCAACAAAGTACCAACAATGACGGCTAAAGACACCACCACAAAGCCAATAAACATCGAATAGCGCGCGCCATAAATCAACCGCGATAACATATCGCGCCCGACTGCATCCGTGCCTAAAATATACGGCCAATGCCCAGCTTCTGTCCAAATCGGTGGCAATAACAAAGCACTTCGGTTTTGAAGGCTAGGATCAAAGGGGGCAATTAGATCAGCAAAAATCACACAAAATAGCACCACTGCCAAAAAGCCTAAGCCCCATAATCCCCCTTTGCTTTCTTTGAAATAAGCCCAAGTGGTACGCCAAGCCTCATCCGCGAACAGTTTCATTTGCCGTCCCTCACACGCGGATTAATCCAGCCATACATTAGATCGACGAGCAGATTCACCAGCATCACTAGCATAGCAATAAACAATAAACCGCCCTGCACAGCGGGATAATCCCGATGCGAAATCGCATCAATCATCCATTTACCAACGCCTGGCCATGCAAAAATCGTCTCAGTTAAAACAGCCCCTGCTACCAAAGTACCAATCTGCAAACCGATCACCGTCACGACGGTAATCATGGCATTGCGTAAGGCATGAATACCGATCACTCGCCAAGTCGGTAAGCCTTTAGCATAGGCAGTACGAATATAATCCTCGCCTAAAACTTCCAACATAGCAGAGCGGGTCTGGCGGGCAATCACTGCCATCGGTATGGTTGATAAGACCACACTGGGCAAAATCAAATGGCGTAAAGCTGATTTCACCGCCCCCTCTTGTTCAGAAAGCCAAGCATCAATCACCATGAAACCTGTCACGGGATCAAAATAATAATTAATAATATCCAGCCGCCCAGAGACAGGTGTCCAGCCTAATTGAGTGGAGAACAGCATGATCAGCAACAAGCCCCACCAGAAAATCGGCATTGAATAGCCCGTTAAAGCCACCCCCATTAATAGGTGATCAGGCCAACGCCCGCGCTTAACAGCGGCGATAATCCCAGCGGGGACACCCAAAATAATCGCAATCAGTATGGCAAAAAAAGACAGTTCTAAGGTGGCGGGTAAGCGCTCAAAAAACTCTTCAACGACAGGGCGATGTGTTGACAATGATTGACCAAAATCACCCTGTAACAAATTCTGCAAATAATGGAGGTATTGAATCAGTAACGGTTGATCCAAACCCAATTGTGCCACCATTTCTGCCCGACGTTCCGGCGATACCCCGCGTTCACCGGTAAGAATAGTAATCGGATCACCGGGCAATAAACGCACGAATAAGAAAGCCGCTAGCGTAATGCCGAAAAAAGTCGGAATAATTAAAGCGATTTTATTGAGAATAAACTTGAACAAGTTCGGCACTCCTGTGCAAAAAAGAGAGCTACCCCTTAGGCAGCTCTCGTTCAAGTGATTATTCAGTTAAATCGACGGATTTGAATTGGTGTAAACCAAAGGGCGATTGTTTATAACCAGAGACATTTTTACGTGCGACTTCATAAACGACCGAATGCGCAATGGTCGCCCAAGGAGCTTCTTGCTTAAACACCACTTGTGCTTGCTCATATAATTTAGTCCGCTCAGCTTGGTCGCTTAAGCTTTTGGCTTTTTGCACTAAATCATTAAAGGCTTGATTACACCAGAAAGCGCGATTCGAGCCATCTTTGACTGCATCACAGCCTAATAATACGGCTAAGAAATTATCAGGATCACCATTATCGCCTGTCCAACCCATGAGTAAGGTTTCATGCTCACCTTTTTTGGAGCGTTCCAAATATTCCGCCCATTCAAAGGAAACAATCTCGGCAGTAACACCAACGGCTTTCCAATCAGCTTGGATCATTTCTGCCATACGCTTAGCATTTGGATTGTAAGGGCGTTGAACGGGCATTGCCCAAATATTAGTTTTTAGATCTTTTACCCCTGCTTCTTCCAACAGCTTTTTGGCGGCTTCAGGATCGTATTTATCATCTTCTATAGTATTGTTATAACTCCACATGGTCGGTGGAATAGGGTTTTTAGCAACTTTACCTGCCCCTTGATAAACAGCCTCTAAAATTGCGGGCTTATTAATTGCCATGTTTAAGGCTTTACGCACTCGCACATCATCGAAGGGTTTTTTAGTGGTGTTATAGGCAAAATAACCGACGTTCAAGCCTTCTTGGCTGAGTACTGTCACGTCTTTGTTTTCCTGCATAGCCTTTAAATCAGCTGTATTCGGAAAGGGCATTAAATGGCATTCACCAGCCTGCAATTTTTGCCAACGCACCGCATTATCGGTCGTAATCGCAAAGACTAAATTGTCAATCTTAGGCTTACCTTCCCAGTAGGTTTCATTGGCCTTATAGCGAATCATCGCATCTTTTTGATAAGCGACTAATTGGAAAGGCCCTGTACCAATCGGATCGGTATCAACTTTTTCTGGAGTTTTCGCTTTCATCATCACATCTGCATATTCAGCGGATAAGATCGAGGCAAAGTCCATTGCTAAATTAGCAAGCATCGGTGCTTCAGGGCGGTTTAAACTGAATTTGACGGTATAATCATCGACTTTTTCAATCGCTTTTAAGACATCGGGCATCGACATACCCGTGAAATATTCGTAGTTACCATTGGAAACTTTGTGATAGGGATTATCGGTTTTCCACTGACGATTAAACGAAAATAAAACATCGTCTGCATTGAAATCACGGGTCGGAGTGAAGTCTTTACTGGCATGGAATTTAACCCCTTTGCGCAGCTTAAACGTGTAACTTAAGCCATCTGGGCTAACTTCCCAAGATTCTGCTAGGGCTGGTGATACGCTGGTTTCACCGGGTTTGAATTCAACAAGGCGATTATATAAGGCTTGTCCCGCTGCATCGAAAGTCGTGCCATCGGTATAAAACTGCGGATTGAAGCCAGAAGGAGAGCCTTCTGAGCAATAAACAAAGGTTTTGGGGGCTGCTTGTGCTTGGGAGAAAAAACAAACAGCACTTAACACCGATAAAGCAATTAAACGCTTCTTCATGGCTACTCCTCGTTAAAGATTGAAGCTTAGAGCTTACAAACAAATTTTATCCTCGCGCATGATCTTGAATATGCTCCTTCAAGGTTTGCTTCGTCAAGAACTTGGTGCAGGTATCGAAAATCCTGTTTTGAGTTTTAGCTATTTATCCTCCGCTACTGATTAATGATGAGTCGGTTGCGTAGTAACCCATTTAATACCATCATGAAGACTAACAAAATGATGATTGTAGTCGGTATCAACTCATTCCTCGGTATAGTCGGCAGGCGTAGAGTCATTTACCCTAGATGGGTATTCAGCCGATACTAACCTATACTAGTTAAACAGTTTGGTTTGAAAGTGTTTGTCTCACGATGCGAGGGTCGCAAACGGATGAAACCATGTTGGATAGATTAAGATCACGGTCTGTACGCCGTTTGGCGGTGGCTATGGTATTGCTGATGACGGGGTTATCAGCAGTTTATTGGCAACAAAGTCAGGCTAGCAAAAATACTGCACCTCCTAAGGTGAGTTATTACCATTGGGCGAATAGCTATACCGATGATCTAGCTAGCCTGAAAACATATGCACCCGCACAACTTTATCTCAAACTATTGGATATAGGCTATCAAGATCAGCAATTGTCGATTAATCCGACGGATCTACGTACACCACCCTCTATACCGATTACGCCCGTGGTATTTTTGGATAATAACGCTTTAAAAGCTGATGTATTGGATCAGGTTTATGCGCAAATCCTGACACATATTCCGCCACAACAATATCAACGCTTGCAAATGGATTGCGATTGGACAGAGCAGACGCGAGATAGCTATTTTGCTTTTTTAAGGCGCTTAAAAGCTGACTATCCACAATTAAGCGTGACTTTGCGTTTACATCAGGTCAAATATGCAGATCGCACGGGCGTACCCCCTGCGGAGCGAGCAGCGCTGATGTATTACAATATGAGCGATATTCGTGATCCAGAAACAAAAAACTACATCCTTGATCATGCAGTTGGTCAAACTTATCTGCAAAACTTCGATAAATACCCACTCCCCTTGGATTTAGCACTGCCGCTCTATCAACAAACCCGAGTACTGCGGCAAGGTAAACTGGTGCATTTAGCCAATAGTACCGAGCTGAATACTAGTAAAACCGAAAAGTTGGAGAATAATTATTATCGGGTAAGGCAAGGGCATTATTGGCAGGAATACTATCTCTACCCTGAAGATGAATTAAGAGTTGATACGATTGATCTACAGGCTTTGCAACAAGCGGCTCAGCAACTGAGCGCTGTGATGCACCCCGATGAACTGATTTTTTATACGCTACGTGATGCCGCCCGTTTTAATCCACAGGAGCTGGTAGCGCTTGCGGCTGATTTTTCACAAAGGAGTCCAGCAGAATGAATTACCTTAAAAAACTATTCTGGAGTCTAGTACTGGCGAGTGGTCTATTTTCTGCCGCAGTTTTTGCTTGTGGCTGGAGTGAAACTGAGTATTTCTATTATTCAAAAAGCCTTGATATTTTATACGCTGAGTTGGTCAAGCCGCATTTTGTGCGCCGCCGTACTTATTCACCGGGATCTTATACCAGTGATGAATACGATGAATCGCAAATAACAGAAAATTATAATCTGCAAGCTTGGGGGGATTATCTTAAAGTTTCACCAGAAGAGGCTAAAGCTATTGTTTATGAGCGGAATGCAGAAAAGCTTGCCGCTCAGCCCGCAGCTGTTAAAACTTATTTAGGTATCGTCGCTAAACAAGAGCCTGTTGCTAATCAAAGTGATCCTCGTTGGCTCACTAAGGAAGAACAACAGCAGCAAAAAGCAGAAAATTTAAAACTCGGTAGTGAAGTAATCGCTACCATCAAGCAAAAGCTTGAAACGGAGCAAGATCCCTTTTTACGTCAGCGTTATGCTTATTTGTTGATTCGCTTATTGCATTACACGGGGCAATATCCAGAAGTGTTAACTGAGTATCAGCGCCGTGCAGCGGATCTCCAGCAGCCCGATCCAGAGGTCGCTGTCTGGGCAGGCTTGCTCTATGCTGGAGCGCTACAGCGTACCGGTCAGCGAGCAGAGGCGGCTTATCAATTTGCGACTCTATTTGCTAAAACGCAGACCAAAAAGCTACAAGCCCAGCTCAATTTCAGCATTAAGAGCGACGCAGAGTGGAATGCTTTAATGGCTTTGTGCAAAAACAAAGATGAACAAGCCTTGATGCATTTTGTGCGTGCTTTACGGGTTAATGCTAATTCACTAGAAGAACTCAAATCAGTGTATGCGCTTGCACCGAATTCAGAATGGTTTGATGCTCTATTATTCCGTGAATTAGAGTTTGCCCAGTTTGCTGATCATCTTGCAGATAATCAGGCTGAGCCGTGGTTACAAGCCTCACGTGGGATTAATCGAGAGGTTCTGATTGACGACCTCAAAGCGTATGAAACTGCTAAAACCGAGCAGGCAAAACAAAAGCTGCGGGAGCGTCGCAGCCAATACCTAAAGCAATTCAGCCAGTTGGTTGATCAGGTCAGGCAGGATAAACAGCACAAAGATCTATTTTTAGCCGATTATGCCGCTCTTTATCTAAAATTATTATCCGCACAGCCGCTAAGTTTGGCCGAGATCAGTGGTTTTCTCTCAGCCTATCCTAATGATCCCCGTCAAGCTTATGTCAAGCCATTAGAGCATTGGGTGTATCTGGAAAATCTGCAAGCGATTGATCCTGCGAGTGAGCAGCAGATAGCTGATCGTCTAGCTGCGGTGATCGCACTAGAAAAACCGCTGAATAAAGAGGGCGAGGATGATGTTTACAATAATGAATATAAGCGGCGCACGCAGGATATTATGACCTATACCTATGCGAAGTTAGCGCCACTCTATTTCAATGCCAAACAATTAGGCAAAACTTATCTGGCTAAGCAGCGGGGTGATGTGATTTTAGATGAAATTAAAGTAGGTGAAATCCGCGATTTACAAGCCTTACAGGCTAAAACAGCGCCTAATCGTTGGGAGCAACAAATGCTAGCCGATTTTGGCAAAGCTTTCGGGGAGATCGATTATGAGACCAATCAGTTTGTGCTGAAGCATGATCCGAGCGAGCTGATTGCTAGAAAGTATTTATCTGCCGGTTTACTGGATCAAGCGAAAATCGCTGCGCTAGAAGCTAAGCATAAACTCTTCAAAACTAGCTATAACCCCTTCACGACGGGGCGCAGTGGCAATAATCGGGTCAAGTCCAAGTCAATGACATTGTTGGAAGTGATTAATACCTTGCAAGCCTTAGAAAATAAGGCCAAGACAGATCCTAAGGATGCCCAAAATCAGTTTCTATTGGGAACTGCTTATTACAATATGACTTGGTTTGGGAACTCTCCGATGCTAATCAAGACAGCCCGCTCAACAGTAGCTTGGGATGAGGGTGTAATAGATTTTAGTAAGGCACGTAAACACTATGAACTCGCCCTGCAGTATGCAACGAATCGAGAGCTTAAAGTTAAAGCACTCTATGCGTTGGCAAAAATTGAGGAAGATGAGTTTTATAAGCAGCAAGCCAAACAAGGCACTGATCTTAATAAATACTGGCCACATGGTAATAATGATAAATACGTTAAGGCCGTGAAATTTGCGAAGAGAAATGGCCTTGGTATTTATTTCAAGCAAATCAAGGCTTATGAAGATACACAGTATTTTAAGGATGTTATTAAGCAGTGTGCGGATTATCAGTATTATTTTTCACCATGAGTTTAAGGAGGTTCAGACTAGTCAATCTTATGCGCTGTACTAGCTCTAGCCTGAGCTAGCCCTTAAAATGTGAGCCTATTCCGTTTTTACTTAGGTTTTAAATGAAGTATCTAACAATTCCGGTTACGCCTTTCCAGCAAAATTGTAGCCTTATTTGGTGCGAAGCGACTAAAGAATGTGTATTTGTCGACCCCGGTGGTGATGTGCCTAAACTCATGGCGGCCGTGGAAAAAGAGGGTTTGCAACCAATTGCTGTCTGGTTGACACACGGACATTTAGATCATGTCGGTGGCACGATGCCGATTGCTGAACATTATCAAATTCCAGTGATCGGCCCGCATGAAGCGGATGCGTATTGGCTGGATGGTTTGCCGATTCAATCGCGTCAGTTTGGTTTTCCACCACATGCAGCCTTTCGGCCAACACAATGGTTGCAGCAAGGTGATACCTTGAAGGTGGGCAAGGAAAGCTTTGAGGTTTTACATACTCCAGGTCATACGCCTGGCCATGTTGTTTTATTTAATCGGCAGGCGAATATTGTATTTGTGGGGGATGTGCTCTTCGAGGGCAGCGTTGGGCGAACTGATTTTCCCGGAGGGAATCATCAGCAATTGATGAACTCCATTAAACAACAGCTGTGGAATTTGGGTGATCAAGTCACCGTTGTCCCTGGGCATGGCTCAAATACCACGATTGGGGATGAGCGCCGCAGCAATCCATTTGTGCATTAAGCCATGCAACGCCTAGCCCTTGTTTGCATACTCGCTACTACAGGGGCAGCCTGTACACTCGCGCCTAGTCTACCTGCACGCTCTTTACCCTTGAATGCTACGTTGATGTTAAGCGCACATAATGCCGTGCGTGCGCCCTTAGCTTTGCCGCGCTTACAATGGTCAAGCTCCTTAGCGAATTATGCACAAGCATGGGCGAATACTTTGGCAAGCCAAGCTGCTTGTCAAATGCATCATCGCAGTGAATGGCAGCAAGATGAATGGCAAGTTGGCGAGAATTTATTTTGGTCGGGGCCACGTCGTTGGACGGATGGACGTATAGCGCTTGAACCCGTAAGTCCTAGCCGTGTTGCTGCTCTTTGGGCTGATGAAGTACGGGATTATGACTATGCCAGCAATCAATGCCGATTCGGTGCGCAATGTGGACATTATACGCAAATGGTATGGCGCAATACCCAAGAATTAGGCTGTGCAGCAGCTGCCTGCGGAGATTTAGGGCAGATTTGGGTCTGTAATTACTACCCTGCTGGGAATTGGTTAGGTCAACGACCTTATTGAGCTTCCTATTGAAGCTTGAGTGTGTAAAACACCTCACGAGGCGGTTGGCCTTTCAGATCGGGTGGTTTAATACCGAGCTTAATTTTTTCACCCGGTTTATATTTCGCTAAATCATTATATAAATCAGCCACACTCAAGACCCGTTTACCATTGATGCTGGTAATCTTGTCGCCTTCATGCAGACCTGCTTTATCGGCTGCACTATTAGGGACGAGTTTGCCAATAGTGACACCCTGCAGAGCGGGTACTAACCATACTCCAAGTTTACCAGTCGGCGGGAGATTCAAAAATTGTGTGAGTAGTTGATAATCAACTTCATCATTCAGGCGCTCGCGTACATCCACACTATGCACCGTGGCTTTAGTAAGTTTAGGTAAGCGTCGACTGACATCATGAGGGATGGCCGCTTTTGAACTTACATGCCCTGAGCCTGCAAAGACGATCATCCGTGTTTGATCATTGGTTTGTAAGAATCGAACGATATTAGCAGCCATCGTTTCGTCCCAAATGCGTTGCACCATTGCGAAATTTTCAAATTGACCATGCCCTTGATGATCAGCAAATACGCGCCGCAATTTATTTAGATAAGAACCTTCAGCGGGCGTGATTTCTGCAGGTAATTGCGCACGCTCTGCTTTACTAAGGCTTGCTAAGCCTTGCATACCAACTTTACTGGTGATTTCTGCGGGTGCATTCAAAGCAATCACGGGTAATTGATGGATTTTGGCGTATTCAAGAATTGGCCGCAGCATACGAAAATCATAACGCCAGCGATTATAATAATCCGTTTGCTTGAGTAGCTCATCTTCACTGATGTTACCGGCTAGATAATGATTGAGGACAGGCTGAAAGCTTTGTTGAAACCATTCTACCCCAATGCCGAGCTTGGGATTTTGCCGATGCATTGAGCGCAAAATCAGTAATTGATTAATATGGTGATCATAGCGATCATGGGTTTCACCTACAAAAACAACTCGTTTAGTTTGTAGTCTTTGCATGAGTTCTGGAAAACTGATTTGCTGATTACCATCAATAGCAACTGGCTTCCAACCCTCTAAAAAGTTATTCACTTCCGCTAAAGAGCGATGCTCAACCGTGGTCGCAAGAGCATTCGTGGAGGTCAAGCTGATGAGGAGGCAGGTCAGTACTAAAAATGAAGTGATTCGATCTCGCAGTGTCATAGCTGTATTTTATATCCTTAAGCAAACCTTGATCTCAGGTAGAGTATGAACTCTGTGTGCTAACAGATGCCTCCTTGCCCTATTTGCTATGGTAGCACCCTGTCGGAAAAACACGCATATTCCTTAGATAATCGGATGAACCAATGATCTTAATAAGAGTTTTCACGATTTGTGCTCTGCTTATGCTAAGTTTGACTTGCCAAAGTAAAGCCAAGGCAACCACGACAGCAACTCTGTCAGCTCACTCAAACTCAATTCATTTGCAGCACCAGCTGAAATTACAAATTGATCTCGCATCTCATCGTTTGTCGGTAGTTGATCAGCTTAGGTTCAGTAGCACTGTAGCAGAAACTTGGCAGTTTAGTTTGAGTGATCGTTTTAATTTAGAGCCTAATGCGGCGCTAGAGTTGCTAAGCCATGAACAGGGTTTAAAGCATTATCGCGCCAAACAAGCAGAACTGATCTTACGCTATAGCGGACACATTCAATCGACACCGGATTGTGCTTGGCTTACCCAAGTATGTGTGCAGTTTGACACCAAAGGGGTGTATTTAGATGCCCAAATGCAATGGTATCCCGATACAGCTAAGGCGTTGCATCGCTTTGAATTAAGTGCTGAATTACCGAAGGATTGGGTCAGTTTAAGTCAAGGTGAGCAAATTCAATCCACTTGGCGAGAAACCCAACCGCAAGCAGCGATTTATTTCTTAGCGGGACCTTTTAAAGTTTATACCGAGTCGCGGTCAGAGGTGACCGCTCAAGTGTATTTGCAAACGGCGGATGCTGAATTAGCGAAGCAATATTTAACCGCCACCCATCACTATTTGGCAAGCTATGCTAAGCAATTGGGTGCTTATCCTTATCGTAAATTTGTAACAGTCGAAAGCTTTTGGGAAACGGGTTGGGGTTTGCCCTCGTTTAGCTTATTAGGCTCTAAAGTGATGCGCTTGCCGTTTATTTTGGAAAGCGCCTTTCCACACGAAATTCTACATAATTGGTGGGGCAATGCTGTGTATGTGGATAGTACACAGGGTAATTGGAGTGAGGGCTTGACCGCTTATTTAGCAGACTATCAACGCAGTGCAGGCCAAGGTGAGGCTATGCTTTATCGGCGTAATACCGTACAAAACTATGCGAATTTTACTCGTAATACCCAAGATTTCCCCTTACAAGCGTTTCAATCTCGCCATGATCAAACGACGCAAGCGATTGGTTATGGGAAGTCTTTAATGCTCTTTCACATGCTCCGACAACAAGTGGGAGCGCAGGCTTTTGAGCAAGGATTGCGGCTATTTTATCAGGATTATGTTTTTAAATACGCAAGCTTTGCTGAGTTACAAGCGGTCTTTGAAAAGGTTAGTGGGCAAAATCTACAAAGCTTTTTTAAGCAGTGGCTAGAACGTACTGGAGCGCCTCAACTCGCATTAGGGGATTACCAACTCACTGAGCAGCAGGATAAACCTCAAGATAAAATTCAACTCAGTTTAACGGTGAAGCAAACTCAAACAGGTCAGCCTTATCAATTAAAATTGCCAATCATTGCTGTGTTTAAAGATGGGCGCATGCAGACAAATTGGCTCGATTTCAATACTGCTGAGCAAAACTTCAAATTGGCTTATTCACAAAGGCCGCTTACGCTGGCGATTGATCCTGAGTTTGAATTGCTACGCATCCCTGATTTAGCAGAGCTACCTGCGGCTTTAAATGTGTTGTACAACGCGCAGCCTAAGACTTTTATCCTTGCTCGCCAAGTTCCTGCGGGGATGGAGTTAGCTTGGGATGAGGCTATCACTGCTTTAAGTCGTGATGAGCGCCCTAAGCAGCAATATGATGATGCCCCTTTGCCCGACACCGAAGTGGTCATTTTATTAGGTGGGGATAATCAAGGTTTGACGGGCTTATTAGAGCGAGCTAAGCAAGTTTTTAAGCTCAGTGAAACGGCGACTATTTTGAATAGCCTAAATTATAGCTGCGGTTTGCATTCACTAGCATTAACCCTACACGCAGGCAAGCAACAAATTGTGTTATTGGATGCTTCAACGCCTGAAGCTTTGCAGCAGTTAATTAATAAGCTGCCGCATTATGGGAAATACAGTTATGTGCTTTTCAATAGTGTAACTGGCCAGAATTTGGCTAAAGGACAATGGGTCGTCAAAGACTCACCCTTAACCTTGCAATTTCAGCCTTAGTTAGAAGGACACGACTAATCCAGCACAAAGGTAACTTTCAGGCGTACTTGATAATCGGTGATTCGCCCCTGTTCGACATTTAAGGTTTGATCAGCAACCCAAGCACTTTTGACATTTTTTAAAGTTTCGTTGGCTTTAATAATGCCTTTTTGAATGGCATCGTCAAAGCTTGTGGGTGAAGAACAGGTGATTTCAATAATTTTTGCTACTGTCATAATGGCCTCACTAGGCATAGCGCCTATAGGGTAAATCAGACTACAAGTATAGGCCTATCTTGTCATGTAGTTAGCTTAGAGCAGATAAGCGTAGTTTTCCTAAGGGATAGATGCTATTCACTGGCAGCCAACCTGAGTTATTATCGGCGCTCCTTGCATGCAGTCGGATTGGCTGAAAGCTGATGATAGATTTCTTAATTCTCTTGCTATGCCTACCAGTAGCGGGCGCTTTGTTTATTTTATTTTTGCCTACACAGCGGCAACTTTGGATTCGTCCGGCTGCTTTAACCACGGCTGCTATCACGCTGTTGTATACGCTGTATCTTGCAACCCTGATTGATTTTACCGACCCTGCTGTCCAGTTAGTTGCTGAATACCAATGGAATGAGCGTTTAGGTACGTATTTTTCGTTTGGTGTTGATGGCTTGTCTTACCCTTTAGTCGCTCTGACTAATTTATTAACTTTAGTGGCGATTGCTGTGTCCACTCAAATCAAAGAGCGGATTAAAGCGTATTACATGCTCTTATTGCTATTAGAAGCAGCTACGATGGGAGTTTTCATTACCCAAGGCTGGGCTTTGTTTTATGTGTTTTGGGAATTGGTATTAATTCCACTGTTTTTCCTGATTGATCGTTGGGGGGGCGTCAATCGTCAGCGGGCAGCCTTAAATTTTGTGCTGTATACGATGGGTGGCTCGGTCTTTATGCTCTTGGGTTTACTCATGCTATTTGATGCTAACCCCGAGCATCGATTCTTATTTGCCTCGATTAAACGTGCTGCTGAGGTGATTCCGGCGGATACCCAAACTTTGATTTTTCTGGGTTTGATGATTGGTTTGGGGGTAAAAATGCCCTTATTTCCTTTGCATGGTTGGTTACCCTTAGCACATGTGGAAGCACCTAGCCCCGTGAGTATTTTGCTTTCTGGCATTCTCTTGAAAATGGGAGCTTACGGCATGATTCGCAGTGCTGAAATGTTGCCTGCGGCGGCGCTTAATCTCCAAGATTTCATGATGGCTTTGGGAATGATTGGCATGCTGTATGGCGGCTTATTAGCATGGCGGCAGAGTGATTTGAAAAAAATGATCGCCTATTCCTCAGTCAGTCATATGGGGGTGGTCATGATTGGTATTGCAGCTTTGAACTCTAATGGCTTAATGGGCGCTGCTTATCAGATGATTGCACATGGCTTGGTGGCAGGGGCGTTATTTATGCTGATTGGCTTGCTGTATGAACGTACACATACCCGCGATATTAATGATTATGGCTCGTTGCTAAGAGCCACGCCTCGGTTTGCGGTATTGGTGGTATTAGCCTTAGTCGGCGGGGTGGGTTTGCCGGGAACAGCAGGTTTTATTGGGGAATTGCATGCTTTAATTGGTGGTTTTGAGCGTTGGGGCTGGTTAGTTGCAGCTTTATCTTTGGGGATGCTGATTACCGCGACGTATAGCCTCCGTACTGTAAAACAATTGTATACCGGCCCTGTGAATTTAAGTATGCGCCAAGTGGATGATTTACGTCCTTTAGAATTAGCAGCGGCTGGCGTATTAGTGGGGGGAACTTTGCTATTAGGCGTTTATCCGTTGCCCTTATTAAATCTATTACAAAGCAGCATACAAGCGATCGCTGCGCCGTTTGGAGGCTAGGGAATGGTTGAATGGCTGCATTTAGGCTTATTGCTGATTCCAAGCTTGCCCTTAATCGCAGGTTTATGGATTGGTTTGGGTGTAATCTTTAAATGGAATCGTGGCGAACAAGGCGAACGTGAGACAGCTTATATCGCGGTGGGATCGGCTGCGCTTGTTTTTCTATCCTTATTGGCGGTGGCTGGCTATAGCCTGATTAGTGAGTCATTAGGAACAGTAGTGATTTCACGTTGGTTAGAAAGTGGGAATATTCAAGCAAGTGTTAATCTTTTATTAGACCCACTGAGTTTGACCTTGGCTTGTGTATTTAGCTTAATTATTTTGCTGACTTTGCGCTTTTCAGTGAATTATTTGCATCGAGAGGCCAGTTTCCAACGCTTTTTCCTGATTATGTGCCTATTCCATGCGGCAATGCTGTTAATTGTTTTGGGTGGCAATTTAATGGTGACTTTCGTAGGTTGGGAGTTGGCAGGCATTAGCTCTTATTTACTGATTAGTTATTCTTGGCAACGTGAATACGCGAGCACCAATGCCACCCGTGCGTTTGTGACCAATCGAGTGGGCGATGCGGGTTTCTTATTGGCGATCTTTATGGCTTTGCTGTATTGGGGTAATTGCGATTGGGAAGCGATGCTCGTCCAAAGTCAAGTGGAAGCGAGTGTGGTTACCAATATTATTGTCTTAGGGCTGATATTGGCCGCTTGTGTCAAATCGGCTCAATTTCCGTTTTCTGCTTGGATTAGCCATGCCTTAGAAGGCCCTACCCCTTCTAGTGGGGTATTTTATGGCTCGGTGATGGTGCATGCGGGTGTGTATTTATTATTGCGCTTATCCCCCATGTTGGAGGCTATGCCGATTATTTCAGGGTTATTAGCGGTGATGGGTTTAGCGACGGTGGTGTATGCTTGGTTTTTAGCGCAGATGCAAACGGATATTAAAAGCTCTTTGATTTTCTCCACTTTAATGCAGATTGGCCTGATGGTCATCGAGATTGCTGTCGGTTGGACGACCTTAGCTTTAGTGCATTTAGTCTTACATGCTATTTGGCGAATTTATCAGTTTTTATTATCGCCCTCTTTTTTGCAGCAAACTGCCCGCCCTGCACCGCCTGCTCCAGCTTGGTTTCAAAAAAGTATCTGGCTGCATAATGCTTGCTTACAGCGTTTTTGGTTGGATCGTTTGGCGGATACTTTTCTTGTGCGCCCTACTCGCTTACTGGCTCATGAAGCGCAGTTATTTGATCAGCAAGTGGTGGATCGTTTAACGGGTACACCATCCCATGTCAATATGTTGTCGACTTTGGCGCAAATGCAAGCTTTGCAAACGGGTAATCTGCAATTGAATAGCCAAGTGGGGATAGGCTCGGGCATGTTTGGCAAGCTCTTACAAAGTTTGGCGGAGATGATGGAGTGGTTTGAGGAACGCTTAGTTCTGAAAAGCAGTACGGATGGTTTAGCGGGTTTAGCTACCGTATTGGGGCAACGTGCGGAGCTGATTGAATCGTATTTGCGCCAACCGCGCTATATGTTGGTTTTGATTGCAGCAACCCTAGTGGTCGTATTGTGAGAGGCGCTTAGTGGAATACCAAGATCTAGCAGCCACTTGGCCTTTATTAAGTTTATTACAGTTAGTGCCTTTATTGGCAGGTTTGCTGCTGATTCGGATTCGGGGCAGGCAGGCGATGATTTTAGCCTTAGTCGCTTCTTTGCTAGAAATGGCCTTAGCACTGGTTTTATATCTAAATTTTGATAGCAATCAAGCAGCAGGCGTCTTGCAGTTTTCTGAGCAGTTAAAGTTTTGGGCTGCACTCCAGTACCATGTAGCCGTGGATGGTATGAGCGTGCTGTTTATTCTGCTCGCAACTTTATTAGGTTTTCTCTGTGTCGTGTTTATCTTGTTTCGACGCTTACATGCCAGTTCAGTGCTTGCGGTGATGATGCTAGTGCAAGCGACTTTAGTCAGCCAACTGGTCACGATGGATTTGCTCTGGTTCTCGCTGGTTTCAGTGTTTGAGATGCTCTTAGTCGCGTATCTGACTAAGCGTTGGCCTGCCTCAGATGATGTCATGCCTGCTTTAGTGCGCTTTTTGCAATTTATGAGCGTTGGTTTGTTGTTACTGTTTGCAGGGACTTTATTAATCGGCTGGAATTACGCAAGTATTAAAGGAGTCTGGTCGTTTGATTTAGTGGAATTAGCTACGATTCAAGTTCCAGAAGAAATGGAAGGTATTTTATTTTTTCTGCTGTTCTATGGTTTAGCGATTCGTATTCCTTTGTTTCCATTTCATGGCTGGCTACCGGATTTTTTACGTTTCGGTAATGTCGCGATTGCCCCCATTTATCTTTTGGGTTTAAAGCTCGGAGTTTATGGTCTATTACGCTTTGTGTTTCCACTGATCCCGCATGCAGTTTGGCAATGGCATTATGTTGCGGTTAGCTTCGCAATGGTCGGTGTGTTCTATGCCGCTCTTTTGGCCTTGAAACAGCAAAATTTACGTAGCTTGCTCGGCTTTGCGGTGGTGAGTCATACAGGGATTTTAACCATTGGTTTGTTTAGCCTCGATCCACTCGCATTACAAGGCAGTGTGTTATTGGCGGTAAATTTTGGTTTAGCTATTTCGGGTTTATTACTCATGACGGGTTTAGTTTGGCAACGGACTCGCACGACCAGTTTAAATCGTTTAGGTGGGATGTTTGATTATATTCCCTTAGTCGGCATTGCCTTTTTAATTGCGGGCTTAGCGATTGTCGGTATGCCCGGTACTCCGGGTTTTAATGCAGTGCATTTTGTATTAGAAGGGGCTATTCAAACCTTTGGAGCGCCTGTGACTATTGCTGCTGCGATTGGCAATTTAATTGCGGCGGGCTTTTTATTGCATGCCTTTCAACGAGCTTTTTTAACTAAACCGACGGGTGATACCAGTCATTGGAATACTGAGCCTTCACAGCTGACAGAAAAGATCTTAGCAGGGACGGTGATTATCGTCATTGTCGTAGTTGGCTTTTATGATGTGCCGTGGCTGACTTTAATTGCAGAGCCAGTAGGAGGTATTGGGGAATTATTTAATGAATTGCGAGCGACCTCAGGAATAGCGAATCATGATTGAAACCATCCCTCTGACCAGTACGAGCTTCCCGTGGTTAAGTCTGTTGCTCTTGTTATTACCCTTAGGTGGTTTGATCGCTGCAAGTTTAGCGCCCCGCGAAGCTCGTTGGGCTGCTTTAGCTACTTCAGTCGCAGTGCTTGTGATTTCCTTAGTCGTTGTGATTGGTTTTAATCCAACACAGGCTGGTTTTCAGTTTGTAGAGCGTAGCCCGTGGATTCCCTCCTTAGATATTAATTATTTACTGGGCGTGGATGGTTTATCGGTCTTATTTTTACCCTTTACGGCTTTATTGTTTATTGGGGTTATTTTAGCCTCATGGAATGCGATTCAGAATTTACCACGGCTATTCTTTGCCTTAATACTCTTGCTCGAAATGGCCATGATGGGCATTTTCTGTGCTTTAGATACGATTTTATTTTTCTTGTTTTGGGAGTTGAGCGTTTTACCCATTTATTTTCTGATTAGTTTATGGGGTATAGGTCCGAATCGGCGGTATGCAGGGGTAAAATATACTTTGTTTATGCTCTCTGGTGGCGTACCGTTATTATTGGGTTTTGTTGTACTTGCTTTGCAAATCCCTGAAGGTATTAGTTTTGATTACACGCGCTTATTACATATTGCTCATACCCATGATTATCAAACGGCGATTTTTATCTTACTAACCTTTGCGTTTGCTGTGAAATTGCCCTTATTTCCATTGCATTCATGGCTACCCGTGGTGGCTCAAGAAGCACCGACTCAAGTGGTTGCTTTATTAGTGGGATTAAAAGTCGGGGTCTATGGGGTGATTCGATTTGCTTTTCCCTTAGCGCCTAGTGCCGCCCAAGATTTTAAATATATTTTAATTGGTTTAGGCATGTTAGGTGTCCTGTATGGTGCACTCGCCGCCTTAGGGCAAACTAATTTGCGTAGAATGTTGGCTTTTTCGAGTTTAAGCCATGTGGCGATGGTCTTTTTGGGTGTCGTTAGTATGACCCAACAAGGTTTGCAGGGGGCGATTTTCCAACTGCTTAATTTCACAGTAATAGCCAGTGGTTTATTTATTATTATTGGTTTTATTCATCAACGGGTAGGATCGAGTGAAATTCCAAGCTTAGGCGGAATTGCTAAAAGTATGCCCTTATTGACGACTTTCTTTTTTATTTTAGGTGCGGCGAATTTAGGTATTCCGGGGACCAGTGGTTTTCCAGCAGAGTTTTTGTTAACCATTGGAGTATTAGATACTTCATTAGGTGCAGGCTTACTTGCTTTATTTAGTATTATTTTAGCAGCGGCTTATTTTTTATCCGCGTATCGCCAAGCTTTTTTAGGCAAAACACGACATGCTTCGATTGGTGCATCTCCTGATCTAAAGCACCGTGAATTATTTATTATGCTGTTATTTACTAGTATCGTTTTATTTTTTGGGTTTTATCCACAAGGGATTTTGGATCTTATTTCAACAAGTAGTGCGAGTTGGTTAGAGCGTATGACGCTATTAATTGAGTAAATAATTTTAGTATAGGCAAACTCATACTTACCAAGGATGTGTTAATGGATATGGGACTTTGGTTGATCACAAACAATACCGCGTATAAGCCTAACCCATTCATCATGATGCGGTTTTTAGGTTTTTTAATAGTCAGTTGTTTAATTTTAACGGCTTGTAGTTCGCCGTCAGTAAGGGCAGCAACTCCTGAGGTTTATACTCAAATTAAATTATTGAGTCAGTTCACCATACCGCGACAGGTGTTTAAGGGGCAGCCTATTAATGAAATATCAGGATTGGCTTGGGATCAAGATGAGCAATTATTGTATGCGCTTTCTGATCATGGACGGCTCTTTCATTTTAAGTTAACAATTGTGGATGAGCTGATTAAAGCGGTAGAGCCTGTGTTTGTGGCGGACTTGGTTAATCCTAAGGGTAAGCCGCTTAAAGTCCGTGATTCAGAGGGTGTGTTTGCGCTTAATACCCATAATGGTAAAAAAGGTGATAGCCAATTAATCATCTCTTTTGAGCATGCCCCTGGTATTTTTCGCTTTACCCCACAAGGTCGCCAACAAGGCGCTATTCCTATTCACAAGGACTTACAAAAAGCCAAGCATTATCGCTCATCCAATTCGATGCTAGAGTCGGTGGCTTATCATCCGAAATACGGGGTTATCACCGCACCAGAGCGTAGCCTGAAGGGGCAGCCAGAGCATTTGCAAACCATTTATGCGGCTAAGCAGCAATGGTCATTCCCCGCTTATCCCGCAACTAATAGTGCAGTCACGGGCTTAGAAATTTTACCGGATCAATCGGTCTTGGTATTAGAGCGTGCTTGGTCTGGCTTATTCAATCCCATGGTGATTAGCCTAAGGCGTATTGACTTAAAGGCTTGCACTAAAGCCAAAGCTAAGGTCTGTGCGGTACAGGATTTAGGGGTGTACTCTAGTTTAATTCAAGTTGATAATTTTGAAGGTCTTGCACAATTTCAAGATAATCTTTACTTAATGATCAGTGATGACGGTGACCGTGAACTCTTGCGTACACAGTTAAGCCTGTTTAAAGTTGAATAGTTTAAGGTTCAGAGTGTCGAGCCATGCAGATTAAGCAAGCTTGGAAAAATAGTTTTTGGTTAGTATTGGGTATGGTACTCGCGTGGCTCGTTCTACCCTTATTTCAAGGGATTCCGGGGCAAGCCCCAATTGCAGAGCCTTTAAGAGTCACGCCAGCCGCTGCCTTCACCAATCAAGAAGAACGCATGATTAGTGTGTTTCAAACGGCAAGCCCTTCGGTGGTTTATATTACCACAACGGATAAAGTACTCGATTTTTGGACACGTAATGTCAGTGAGCGCCCAAGTGGTACAGGGACCGGTTTTGTTTGGGATCAAGAGGGGCATATAGTCACCAATTATCATGTTGTAGAAGGCTATAAAACGGCTAAAGTCCGCTTATCTGATCAACGTATTTTTGAAGCGGATGTAATCGGGATTAGTGCTCGTCATGATCTGGCGGTACTCAAAATGCGTAACAAAAAAGATGTACCACCTGCTGTGCAGATCGGTAGCAGCAGTGATATTAAGGTTGGGCAGACTGTATTAGCGATCGGTAATCCCTTTGGTTTGGATCATACTCTAACAACGGGGGTGGTTTCTGCTTTAGGGCGGAGTATTGATGGCGATGGCTCAAGTAGTACGATGGAGGATTTGATTCAGACTGATGCAGCGATCAATCCGGGAAATTCTGGAGGACCCTTATTAGATTCTTCAGGGCGTGTGATTGGGGTTAATGTGGCGATTTATAGCCCCTCTGGTGCTTCAGCGGGGATTGGTTTTGCGATTCCAGTTGATACGGTCAATCGTGTTGTGCCACAACTGGTGCAAAATGGGCGCTATATTCGCCCTGTATTGGGCATTACCATGAATGATGATGTCAATGAGCGGGTAATTGAACGCTTAGGGGTAAAGGGTGTACTGGTTTTAGAGGTTGAACCTAAATCTCCAGCCCATCAGGCGGGCTTACGCGGCACAGTGATTCAAGCCAATGATGAGCTGATTTTAGGGGATATTATTCAAGCAATTGACGGCAAACCGGTTACAACGACGGCTGAATTATCTGCGGTTATGGATAAATATACCCTCAATGATACGGTTAAAGTGCAGTTTTTGCGGGAAGGCTCAAAGGCTCAAGAGCTTGAAATTAAATTGACGATGCAGCGTTAAGCCAAGCCAAGAGCTAGGCTATTGAAATTCTGCTTTAGGAATCTTAAGCCCTAAACCTGAATCCAACACCCAAGACTGTGCATAATCCAAACGACTGCCTTGCTGTAGTGTCGGTCCATATGCTTGATAAACCGTTTGATCATAGCCAAATAATTGCAAGGTGCTCGGGAAGATTTGCTCCTGAGCATAGAGACGATTCGCTAGTTTCGGAAATTGTGTCTTAGCTTCAGCCGCAAAGACCATTAAGGGTACTTTAAATTCGCCCAAGGGTAGCTGTTGTGGGTCACTGGCATAATGGCAATGGGTTAAGGGGCTATGGGCGTGCTCAAATAAGCTTTGCCCATGATCAGAGGTATAGAAAATCATCTGATCCTCCATCAAGGGTTTAGCTAATAAACCTTGCAAAAAATAATCCACACTATAATGCAGCGCATTTAAATACGAGTTAGTGATAATTTCTTGATTTTTTGTGCTCATTTCAGTTAAGGACTCGGTAGCAGCTGGGGTGAATAGCGTTTGTTGTTTGGGATAGGCTAAAGAATACGGCCAATGCGCCCCCCATTTGACGGCAACAATAAACTGAGGCTGCGGAGCTTGAGTAGTTAATAAACGCTCTAATTCGGTTAACAGTGTTTGATCTCGATCTTGAGGATGAATGGAGCGGGGGAAGGCAAGATTATGATCAATAAATTTTAAATCCTGCCCTGTTAAATTGTTTTGCATTTCTCCGGGAGCTATCTGCGCATCTATTAAATAGGTTGTGAAACCCGCCTGCTTAGCGTACTGGAAAATCGTCGGTAAGCTATTCTTAGCGGTTTTAAAGTCTTGTTGAACGGCAGAGGTTAAACCAATACGTAATAATAGGTTAGAGGTATTGGAGCAATTCGAAATTGGGGCAACTACGCCATAGTTTTGCATAGTAGTCTGCGTTTGCAACGTATTTAAAAAGGGAGTATTGGCTTGGTGATAGCCATTGATGGATAAATAATTTCCCGAGATTGATTCATCAATAATCCAAATAATCGTTTGATAGCTGGCTGCTTTAACAGGGGTAATTTTTTTATCTAACTCACGCTGAGGCGCTGAGCGGTAGTGTGCAAAATATTCACCTAAAATTAGAGATGCTTTAATTGGGGCTGGATAGGCTTGGGTTTTAATCGAGAAAATTTTATAGCTAAGTGCTGCTATGACTAGCATGGTGATTGCTAGTAAGCTTAAGCTCCCAATTGATTTAATTTGATTATGAATAGGAATCAATTGGCGAATACCATAAGCGATACTGAATAGAACAATAGCTGCTAAAACAGCATAGAGCAGTGGTTGTTGGTAAACCAATAAATCAGAAATACGCCCTGCCTCGTTAAACGCAGTGGATAGTAAAGCGACCGTAATACCATTGGTGCTACTTCCTAATAATTGAACAAACAGATCCAAACTAAAGATCAATGTAGCAACGATGATTAAGGGATAGGCTATCCATCGGTTAGCAATAAATAAAATTGAAGCCAAGGCGACCAAGCTAATTAAATAGCTGATGAGATAAAGCCCACCTTTAATCAGCCCTTTTTGATCATATGGCTCACTTAAATAATGGGTTTCTGTAATAAAGCTAAATGGGCTATGAATAGCTTGGATAAAAGCCAATAGTATAATAAAGGCTAACAAAGCAACGGAGTTGAATAGTTTCTTTGCATCCATTTGGGAAGTAATCCTTAGAGTTTGACTAAGAATTACCATGAAATGCAAATTTTTGCTGTGTTCTGGAGACTAATTGCTAGCTTTAACAGATAAAAGCTAATTTTATCTATCAGAAATTAATCTGATGGTAGTTCGCTAGAAGATCTTTATAGGCTCTTGTACTTTACCGCCTAGTTCAAGCTAAGCCCTTGTTTACAAGCAGGATCCGTGGATGAGGGGGTTGCATCAGGATAAAAAGTACGAATCCCGGCATTACGTCGTGCAAATACCGCAGTTAATTGATAACCATCATCTTGAATCGGCAATAAGCAGGCGGTAGTTTTATCCCGACTATCAGTGGGATTGTCGGTAAAAGCTCGTGTACCTAGTTTCAATAAATCTTCCGCACTTAAACTTAAACCATACCCTTTGATTGAGGAACGCGCTATATAATTACCAAATTGCATGATTACCCCCATTGAATACAAGACATTGGGCACGACTTCATTCTGGCGTAAATTATCCATCCGGCAAGCTTCCCCCGTTTGCTGTAATTGCAAATAGCGTCCCACATAATGCATACCACCAATCGGGCCATTTGCTTCTGGCTCGCCACAGAAAATATGCTCAAAAGCATGGACTGCAAACCAAGCTTCGGTTAAGTCTGTTAAATAGTCTTCGGGATTGGCTTTCGCGGGGCGATTTGCAAAGACTTTATCTTGCGTAAAAGTTTTAATCCGCGCTAAGACCTCAGGATGCTGCCGCAGCATTTGCTTAAAGGCTTCAGGGCTGACTTTATTTCCTGCAGCACCACAAACCGTATTCACCGCTTGCCCGAAAGCATCAAGACTAGGAGCGGGTGGGGTAATATCCGCCAAACCATTTTTGAGTCTGACTGGATTATGATGGTTATCAAAGAAAGGCAGACAGTTACGAGCCTCTGTAGTTGGGCGTGATTCAGTGGCTGCTGTTGCAGGTGCGCGGCTGTAATGACCGCAGCTTAGCTCAACCCATTTTTTATCCACTCCAATTTGCAGATAAGCATGGGTGGGCTGGGGTTCGCGATTTGTGCCTAAAGCGGGAAAGGCTTGGCCGGCCGCTAAAGTACTCACATTGCTGTGCTTTTTAATCGAAGTGACTGCATCGCAAGCGCGATCAAGCACAAATTCGTTAGCTTCAGAAAAATAAACTTGAGCTGTAGCGCTCGTGGCTAGTGCTAAAGCCCCTAGCCCTAAACCGATTTGAAATAATTTCAAGATGCGAAGTCCTTATTAAAAGAGGCAGGCTAACACAGTGCCTAAGCGGTGTTGAGCTGGAAGCTTGGACTGAACTTAGGCAGGATAAGTTCAGAGTAGCAAGCGGGCTACTAAATATCCTTCATCAAGCGCAAAGCGTCATAAATGGCGGCATGGGTATTCCGAGCCGCGACTGCATCGCCGATTCGATACAGTAAGAATTGCCCAGTTGGATTTTTCAATAGACTCTGTGCTTGGCCTTCAAGGAGTTGCTCGTAATCGACTGCCCCTAAGTTTTTTGATTGCGGCTTTAGCTCAAAATAAAGTTCATCTAAGGGTTGTGTGCCATGATTCACAATAATTTGGTCATAATCTTTGCGTTGTTGCCAAGTGCCATAATCACTACCAATAATCGCGGTTAAACCCTTCGTTGTTTTTTCTACCGCTAATAAGCGATAGGTGACCGTAAAAATGACGTGCCGCTGCTGTAAATTCCGTAGATAAGGCACTAAATTCATGCCCATGACTTCAGGCGCGAAGCTACGGTCTGGGGTCATGATTTCAAGTTCAGCCCCCGTTGCAGCAATGAATTCTGCCGCTTGTAAGGCTGCATGATCGCCCGCATCATCATAGAGTAAGACTTTTTTAGCAGGCTTGGTGCTCCCCGCTAAAATATCCCAAGTCGAAACCAGATGTTCATTGCCGCTGGCTAAAATCTCAGTATGTGCCAAACCGCCGGTAGCAATAACTACGACATCAGGCTTTAGCGCGAGTACATCTTCCGCTTCTGCCCAACAATTGAAGCGGAATTGCACACCATATTGCTCACATTGCGCCAAGCGCCACTCCACAATACTGATCATTTCGCGCCGCTGTGGACTACGGGCGGTTAAACGGATTTGCCCACCGGCTTCGCTATCCGCTTCGAGGACAATCACTTCATGTCCGCGTTCACCTGCTATTCGTGCAGCCTCTAAGCCCGCAGGGCCTGCACCGACAATCACTATCCGTTTTTTGACAGGGGCGGCTGTCAACTGATGAGGCATCGTTAATTCACGGCCTGAAGCCGCATTATGAATGCAATAGGCTTCGCCCCCTTGATAAATCCGATCCAAGCAATAGGTTGCACCGACACAGGGGCGAATCGTCGCTTCTTGGCCTGCGAGGAGCTTACTTACAATATGCGGATCGGCTAAATGTGCACGGGTCATGCCAACCATATCCAATTTACCGCTAGCGATGGCATGGCGAGCCGTCGCTAAATCAGGAATTTTCCCTGCATGAAAAATCGGAAAGCGGGTAATTTCGCGTAGTTCACCTGCAAAATCCAAATGCGGTGAATTCGGCATGCCTTGCACGGGAATGACATCTGTCAATGCTGCATCGGTATCAATATGCCCACGAATAATATTGAGAAAATCAATCAAGCCCGAATCACGCAAACGACAAGCGATTTCAATTCCCTCTGCTTTTGTCAAGCCGCCTTCAAGCACTTCATCCGCGACATTCCGCACGCCAATAATAAAATCTTTCCCTACCCGCGCTCGTATAGCTTGTAGGACTTCCATGCTAAAACGCAGGCGATTTTCTAAAGAACCCCCGTATGTATGATCTAAACTATTGGTATAAGGTGACCAGAATTGATCAAGTAAATGCCCATATGCCTCTAATTCAATCCCATCCATACCGGCGGCTTGCATACGTTCAGCTGCATCTGCATAGTCTCGAATAATCCGTTCAATATCCCAATCTTCAATGAGTTTCGGGAAGGCACGATGCGCTGGTTCACGCCGAGTAGAGGAACTGACGACGGGCAACCAATCCCCGCGTGACCAATGGGTGCGCCGCCCTAGGTGGGTGAGTTGGATCATGACCGCGGCCCCTTGTTCATGGCAGGCATCCACTAAAGCGCGTAAATGGCTTACTACTTCATCTTTATAAGCCAAGATATTATTAAATGCGGGGGCACTATCTTTAGAAACAATCGCCGAACCCGCTGTCATGGTGAGGGCAACCCCAGCTTTTGCCCGCTCCACATGATAGGCTCGATAACGTGCAGTCGGCATGCCATTTTCGGGATAAGCAGGTTCATGCGCGGTAATCATAATCCGATTGCGCAAGGTTAAATGCTTGAGTTGAAAAGATTGTAAGAGTGGGTCATGCGTTATCACGGGACAATTCCTTGCTTAATACCAACGATCAGGTTGGGTAGATTTTTTCTCGCGGATAAAGGCTTGTAGGGCTTCATCAATACTGGGGTCTAAGGGGGGAGCGTGATACTCGGCTAATTGCTGCTTCCAAACTGCATTCGCGCGTTGTTCAGCGGTTTGGCTGCCATTGATTTCCCATTGCTCAAAAGAGCCGCTATCTGCGGTAGTGGATTCATAAAAGGCTGTACTATAGTTCGCCAAGGTATGCGCTGTTCCTAAAAAGTGTTCATTGTGGTTATTGCGTTGGCGATACGCATCTAGAGCAAAGGCATTTTCATCTAAAGCCAAGCCTTCCAGCAGATGCGCCATCATCCCCAGTCGATTCGTATCGAGAATAAATTTTTCATAGCCCATTGTCAGGCCACCCTCCAACCAACCGGCTGCATGTAAAATCCAATTCGCACCGGAGATTAAAGCGGGGGTTAAGGCATCCGCACTTTCTTGTCCTGCTTGGAAATCACTCACCTTGGACGAGGTAAAAGCTCCACCGCAGCGTAATGGTACACCCGCACGGCGTGCCAATTGACCAATTGCAAAATAAGCCAAACTTGCTTCTGGTTGCCCAAAAGTAGGAGCGCCATTGCGTAAGGACATGGTGGTGAGAAAGTTGCCATAAATCATGGGTGCACCTGGGCGCACTAATTGAGCTAAAGCAATACCTACCAAGGATTCAGCATGGGCTTGTGCAATCGCCCCAGCAGCGGTCACGGGGCCCATCGCACCCCCTAAGACAAAGGGACAAACAATAATGCCTTGACCTGCAGCCGCATAGCTGCGAATGACCTGTGTCACTTCGCCATCAAATAGTAGCGGCGAGGTCGCATTGATATTACCCATGACCACGCAATGCTGATCAACAAACGCTTTACCAAATACGAGCCGTGATAATTCAATCGAATCTTCCGCCCGCTCTGGGCTGGTAATAGACCCTAAATAAGCTTTGTCCGAATAGCGGATATGCGAATACACCATATCCAAATGGCGCTTATTGACCGGAATATCCACCGGTTCGCAGATCGTCCCCCCTGAATGATGAATATACGGACAGGTGTAAGCGAGTTTAATAAAATTCTGGAAATCTTCTAAACTGCCATAGCGTCGCCCCCGATCTAAATCCGAAACAAAAGGCGAGCCATAAGCGGGTACAAACACCAGATTATCCCCACCAATAGCAATCGAGCGTGCTGGATTACGGGCATGATGAATAAATTCACGCGGCGTAGTTCGGATCAATTGTCTAATTAAACCCATTGGGAAGCGCACAATCTCGCCTTCTGCTTCTGCACCGGCCTCCACGAATAAGCGAATCGCTTCGGCATCGCCTCGAAATTGAATCCCAAACTCTTGCAGGATCAATTCTGCGTGATGCTCAATTGCCTCCACACCATCCACACTCAATAATTCATACAGTGGAATCTTGCGTTTTAAATAAGGCGGGAAAGCGGCTGTTTCTGTGCGATGAGCATTGCGTGGGCGGCGACGGGGGGAGCGATTTGATGAGGCTTGAGCTGTATACATAAGGCCACCTATGGTGAAGCTAGTTTTACTAACTGTAGCAGTGTTTTGCTTGATCGACGACTGATGAGCTGTTGTGTTTGCTCATGAAGATACGCTTTTGTGTATAGAGTTTCAGACTTGATGAGAGGGAATGGGTTAAAATAATATGGGTTTCCAAAACCTGCTAAACTAGGCTCACTGGAACATAAGCGAGCTTATCATGACTCAGCCACAACTCCCGCGCAAAAAACTCCCTATTGGTATTCAAACTCTGAGCCAAATTCGGGAGGGGAATTACTATTATGTGGATAAAACGCCTTTAGCTCTGGATTTGGTCAATCAGGGTAAACACTATTTTCTCTCGCGTCCGCGTCGTTTTGGTAAAAGTTTATTTTTAGATACCTTAAAAGAGTTATTTGAGGGCAATCAAGCCTTGTTTAAAGGCTTAGCGGCTGAACAAACATGGGACTGGTCGGTTAAATATCCGGTTTTACGTTTTAGTTTTGGAGGCAATAGCTACAATCAGCTAGGTTATTTAGAGTCTGATTTAAAAGAGCAGCTAACTACACTCGAAAAGCAATACCGATTCACTA
>JBJOOT010000010.1:0-42380 GCA_046051185.1 Pseudomonadota bacterium
CCAGTTGACCACGCTTGACCTGCGTGCTAACCAAATCAGTGAGCTGAGTGCGCTGTCGGGCTTGAGCCAGTTGACCACGCTTGACCTGCGTGCTAACCAAATCAGTGAGCTGAGTGCGCTGTCGGGCTTGAGCCAGTTGACCAAGCTTTCCTTGGGTTCTAACCAAATCAGTGAGCTGAGTGCGCTGTCGGGCTTGAGCCAGTTGACCACGCTTTACCTGAGTTATAACCAAATCAGTGAGCTGAGTGTGCTGTCGGGCTTGAGTCAGTTGACCACGCTTTACCTGAGTTCTAACCAAATCAGTGAGCTGAGTGCGCTGTCGGGCTTGAGTCAGTTGACCACGCTTGACCTGAGTTCTAACCAAATCAGTGAGCTGAGTGCGTTATTAGATTTAATAAAAAAAGATATTTCTATTAAATTGACTAGAGATTTTGATGGTAAGGAGCTAGTGGTGGGCGACAATCCTTTAGTCATTCCACCGAATGAGATAATTGAATTGGGCAATCAAGCTGTGCTCGATTATTTTGAAGCTCTAGAAAAAGGGACAGCCTATCTAAATGAGGCCAAGCTCATTATTGTCGGTGAGCCTGCTGCGGGTAAAACTTCTTTAATGGAGTGCTTATGGAGTCCGCAGTTTGAATTAATTCCTGAAGCTGATAGTAAAAGTACTTTAGGCATCGAGGTACGCGAAGGCTGGCAGTTCCCACATCCTGAGTTTAAAGATATTAATTTTACCGCCAATATTTGGGACTTTGGTGGGCAACATATTCAATATATGACTCACCAGTTTTTTCTCACCCCGAATGCGGTCTATCTTTTAGTTTCAGCCAATGATCGCAAAGAATCCACTAATTTTCCCTACTGGTTCAAAATCATCAATTTATTAGGGCAGGATGATGGGAGACATAGCCCAGTGATTGTCGTGCTTAATGAAAAAAATCAACTATTTCCTTTTGACTTTGACCGTAGCGCCATAGCGCGCCATTATCCGCATATTCCCTTAAAAGTTTGTGAGGTCAATTTAGATAAAGCTAAACGTGGCGCGAAATTTGAAGTACTCAAGCAAACTATTCAAGAAGCATTAGCTAATCTGCCTTTAGTAAAAGCCGTTAAACCTGCGGCATGGATACCGATTCGTGAAGCCTTAGTAAAGCGTGCAAAACGCGAGCCACATATTAGTTTTGCTGCTTATGAGCGCATTTGTAAAAAACATGGTGTCAAAGAAAGAAATCAGCAATTACTATTTTTGCGTTACTTACATAGATTGGGTAGCCTACTCTATTTTGAAAAAGATCAAGTTTTATTCGATTTCATTATTTTAGATCCCAAGTGGGCAGTGGATGCGGTTTACTGTGTGATTGCTGATAAAAGTATTGCTGACAGTCATGGCTATTTCAAACGGTCTCAGCTTGAAGCTGTATGGTCGAGTAAAAAGCATAAAAATGGTGCGCCTAAGTATAACTTAGTAGAACAAAGCCACCTATTTAACTTAATGAAAAAAGATAACTTTGAAATTTGCTATCCTTTAAGAGAACAAGATAATGAGTATATTATTCCTCAGCTATTGACCGTCGAGCGCCCAGCTTATGAGTGGAATGATCAACAAACTTTAAAGTTTCGCTATCAGTATGCATTTATGCCTCAAGGCATTATTGCACGGCTTATTGTACGTTTAAGCCATTTACTGAAGCAGAAAAATGGTTGTGATCTGGTTTGGCGACGAGGTATGCTTTTAGAGAGTAAAGAAAAGCAATGTAGCGCCCTAGTTCAAGAAGATGAGATTGGCTCAACTAAAGTGATTGATATAGCCATCAGCGGCAATACGCATCAACGTAAATACCTGCTTTACGACATTCGGACAGCGTTAAATGAATTACATCAGCACTGGTTTAGCAATATTCAAGTCGAGGAAATGATTCCTTGCAATTGTCGAGAATGTATTTCCAAACCCAACGAGGCTTTTTATTTTAAATTTAAAGCTTTAAAAACTGCACAAGAAAAAGGCAAGCTTGTTAAAGAGTGTGATAAAAGCTGTATTGACATGCCAATTTTAAGTTTACTAGAAGGTATTTATCAGCAAGAGGAGCTGCGTTTCATGAATCAAGATAAAACCGGATCAATTCATATTAGTGTAGGCGATAACTCGCAAGTAAATTTGGGAGCTAACAGTGTTCAAAAGCAAAATAGTGATAACTACACTGTGACCCAAACATTGAGTGTTGAGCAACGCCAGCAGTTAAGTGGTCTTATTAAAGCATTGCGCAATATGGACTTATCCGATGATGATATGGATATTGTGGATAATGCACGCCAAATTATCAGGGCTGATGAAAAGCAAGCGACGGCTCAAACCCAAAGTAAATTAGCGAGCGTTTATCATAAAATAAAAGATTTGATGGATTTATCTAATAATACCATTGGAGTGGCTACGGCTGTTGTGCCTGTACTACCGCAAATCATTGAGGTTTTTAAACAAAGTTTTTCTTAAGGTAGGAACTTGTGCGCTATGAGATGAAAATCTTCAGAAATGTTTGGATGCTCAGCTAGAGTTATCCAATAGCGTTCAGCCATGCTTTTAGCTTGCTCTAGTGTACTGGTACTTATCCCCAACAAGGGTTTAACTGGATATACCCGTTCCACTACCTCATCTCGAATCGGCATATAAAACATCGGCAACATATCATAGACGGGTGCTAAGCTTTGTAATTTAAAGTCCTCAAGATAAAACGCCAAATTGCCAAAGTGCATATCTGTATTTGCAATCAAATGCCCAAACGCATAGAGCAAATGAATCTGTTGTTGAGTTGCCTGATTAATTAAACCCAGGTTCAATAAAGCATCGGCTGCTTCATACCAATGTGTAGAGCCACCAATAAACTCTGCTTCCACTTCTTTTAAACTGACCACACCGCGCCGCCCATGCTCACCGATGCGATCAAAGCGCCGTAGTTCCAAATAGAAACGATCTTGTTCTAGTAGGCGTGATTGCGCAGCGGAAATGCCAAAGGCCTCTAAACATTGCAAGGCTAAATGTTCTGCAATCAATAAATCTCGATAGCGTTGAGCCGCAGGCGATTGTAAAGCGATGGGGGGGCTGTATTTAACAATCGCATGATAAGTTTCGCTTTCAGCTTGGGTATAAACCAGAAATTTAGCTTGCTCACCGCCTACGGAAGAACGTGCAAAACTTTGCTGTAAGATTTGTGCAGCAAATTGCGGATAATCTTGAGCTGAATATGGTTTGAGATTTTGATAGGCAGCCACATAAGCTTGTGCAGAGGCCTTACCGACTAGCAAGTTGCCGGGTAGTTGATTACCTGCTTGCAAGAGATAGAGAAAAGCTTCTGCACTCGTCCAGAAAGCAGGATTTTTATTAACACCCAAGGTTTGGCTTAAATGCTCAGCATGCCAACGCCCCAAAAAGCCAGTGGGTAAAGCCGTTTGTAAGAACCAAGGAATATCATCAAAGCGCTGATATTCCTGTCCTTTGACTATCAACACTTGCCCAGCGGGTTGGCGATACAGTTTGGCGATGGCTTGTGGTTGTCCTTGAGCATCTATCACGTAAATAGGATGACCGGTTAGCTCATCCACCCAAGCAAACAAGCTATTGCGCCCCGCCGCTAATTTAATGACGGGCAGGTTTTGTAGTGCGCGACTTATCGTCGCTTGAGAAATACCAGTGCGGCGTGCAAGCTCAGCACTACTTAAATTTTCTGCAAAAAGCAGTTTGGCAATCAAAGCTTGAGTATTCATAACTCTAGATTTTACAAGCTATGAATAGATTATTGAATAGATATTTAATTAGTTTAAATTTAAATAAAACAATGAGTTATTGTTGGTTTGAATAGATAAACGAATAGTAAATAGCTTGATTAGTTGACTGGATAGGCTACGAATTGAAGTCTTAAACAGTGAGAAATTGTTCATAAAACTGGCGTGGGGTAATAATTTCTAAGGTTTTGATTGACAGATCCAGTAAATCATTGTCACCACTGATGAGGATTGGCGCGGAGGTAACTAAAGCGGTTTTAATAAATTTGTCATCATCGGGGTCGCGGGAAAATCTTAACTCATTGGCAATCGTGACCCAAGTTGCACTCATCTCAAAATCATGCAACAACAGCTTACGCTCTTCTAGTGTAAGGTAACGATCAAATTTAGGTCGCCACAAACGGGTTTCCAATTCTTTGAAGGTTTCTATGCAAAAAACTAACTGCCCATTTTCCAAGATCCAATCAACAACTTGACCCGCAATACCATCTGGTTTCAAGACAAAGCTAATCAGTACATTGGTATCGACGACGACTCGCTCAACTTTCATCAGCCAGTAACTCGTCTAAGCGTGCATCGGTCAAACCCTGTTGTTTATTACGTGCGCCAATATCATAGGCGGTTCTACGTAAGCGATCCGCATAAAAACGGCGCATATTTTCATAATCATCCACAGAAACCATCACACCCACAAGGCGACCACGGCGCAATACGCCAACGGGGGCTTTCTGTGCCATATCAATAAACTCACCGAAATGAGTCTTTGCTTCATTAGCCGTCAAGGTTTGCATTAGCTCATGCTCCAATCATTAGTTTCGTACATATTAAACGAATCGTTCGATTTAATCATCTATATTTAAAGTACAGCCCATAATCCAAGCAAGGGTAGTATCAATGGTCAGCATAAGATCGCTGCTGAATCTAGGCATTGATTGACAGTGTTGATGGAGGGAGGGGATAGGTTTGGCAAAACCCGTAACTACCCCAAAAGAAAAGCCACCCGTAGGTGGCTTTTCAGCAATTTTAGTGACTGAACTAAAACTTATTTGAGTGAGTTTGGAATACGAATCTTTTGACCGGGGAAAATTTTGTCTGGGTCTTCGATAACTTCGCGATTGGCTTCAAAAATTGCATTGTATTTAGAGCCATTACCATACGCTTTTTCAGCAATTTTCCATAAGGTATCGCCTTTTTCGATGATATAGAATTCCTCATCCGTCGCTAATTGCGCTGATTGACCGGCAACGGTCGCTTCAGCCGCTTTTACCTCTTGGATACCCATTGCATTGCCAGCCATCAGAATGGCTTTCTCTAAGGCTTCGGGAGATTTGGCATCACCTTTAATAGTCGCTACACCATTAGCAACCTCTACTTGCAGGTTATCGACGCCGGGGTTAGCCGCTTGGATATGTTCTTGAACTTTAGCAGCTTGTTGCTCGGGTGGATCATCCTTACCGAACAGCTTTTTGCCAATGTTAGCTGCAAAATCAAATAAACCCATAATTATCTCCTTCCAAATGAATGATTCAAATACGGCATGATAAGCCTGTGGTGAGTATAAACTTAAATGCACTCACCGTGGCAATTAATCATCAACTAAGTCTAACTGATTAAACTCAGGGTTCAAACTTAAGCTAAAAATGTTCCGTACTTGACAAGACGTTGTTGCCAATAGGCACGTCGCAAGTCATCTAGAGTCACCTTTCCACCACCTGACGCGGCATGAATAAACTTGCCATCTCCCACATAAATTCCTACGTGATTGACACTTTTGCCACTGGTGCGGAAGAAAATCATATCACCGGGTTTGAGTTCTTGACGTTTAATAGTACGGCTGGCCTTACTTTGTTCGAGTGCTGTGCGTGGAATACTAAGATTAATATTTTTATGCGTAAATTTAGTCAGGCCACTGCAGTCAAAGCCTTCTCTAGGCGTATTTCCACCCCAGCGATAATCAATGCCTAATGAACGATAGGCCGCTTTTAAAATCTCTTCGCGGGCTGGATTCAGTTGTTTACGCGAGGTTGTGCGAGGCGCTGGAGCTTGATAACGAGGTTGTTGGTAAGCAGCCTGAGGGCTAGGTTGAGTCCGTACCTGAGGCTGGAATTCAGCCTGTGGATTATAAAGCCCGGGGTTATTATTATCGGTATAGGGTTGAATTTCGGGTGGAATATTCAGTTGCTGATCCCAAACGTGAAAAACTCGATTATTTTGGGGTTGATAGGATACAGGTTGTACTGGATAAGGGTTCGCTTGGGGATAATAAGTTTGATAGTCTGCTTGTGCAGTATTTGGCACAAGGCCTAAATGCCCCAGTGCCAACATCGCCCCTGGTATCCAAGTGGCCGTTGTCAGTTTGCCCATCGTTATACCTTTTAATTTTTATTGATGCGGATTTATATTTATATTGTTTTACGGGTCTATTCTTAAAGACCTAAGGTGAACCTTAGCTTGACGGTAGGAATTTCGCTATAGATTGCTTATAAACGGTAGGCTAGAGGCTAGCAGCATGGCTAGCCTGAGGGGAAAATCAGCAGATTAAAAACGAATACCTGAACTTGGATCAGTCTCGTATTTAAGTGCGGGCAAATCCGCTAAGTAATGGATCGTATTTAATGGCCCTGCGGGGAATAATTTATATAGATAACGGCGTCCTCCTTGAAAACTGAACTCTTCATGCATTAAATCAGCTAAGGCACGCGCATTTTCGCAGTCATCACAGTGTTCGTAAAAATCTAAAATAAACTCAATCACTTCTCGATGTTGGGCGGTCAGTTTTAATTGTAAGTCGTTTGCCCGCTGTTCGATCAGCGTATAGGTCTGACTTGTTTTAAGCATTGGTAGCGGTGCACGCAACATAGGTTCTGCGCGCGGAAACATTTCGTCAATCGTGACTTGGCTATACATCATTCTTCTCCAGTAGCCTGATTTTATATCCACTTAGGGATATATAAAGATATTGCTATTCCCTAAAAGTAATACGGTAGAGGCAAGAGGTCAATATCCCTATCTCTTCAAAAGGCTAGGCAAGAGGCTAGAAACCCTTAGTTTAAACAGTGAGTTAGCGGGTGCTTAGTAAGCCTAAACGTTCAAGTACGCGTCGATAAGGCTCAAGCAGTTCAGGCATGAGCGTCCGTTGGATATAGTCTAAAATCCATTGTTGATCACGTGGTCCTAAACTAGCCGCAATAGATTGGCCAAAGCTTAAGCCCATTGAAAACCCGGGCATTTGAGCTGTTTGATCCCAAGTGCTTTCAGCATAATCGGCTAGGCGCTGATTGAGTTTATTAATAAAAGGATTGCGATAATCGCCTGCACCTGCAAAATCGCGGGCATTATCTTGAATATGATCCGCCAGTTTTAAGGCAAACTGGCTAAGCAGTTGTTGGCGATCCGCCTCCTCGACTTGGGTATAGGCAATCCGATCAAGGACATGGACTAAAAACGCCATGATCTCTTCCATCACAGCCAAGCGTTGCATTTGAGTATCGGTTTGGAAGTTTTGGTTTTCGATTTCTAGCAAGGCTTGCATGCCGAGCTTCCAAGTATTAAAGGCTAATACACTTACGGTATCTTCTAGGGAAACTTCTCGGGCTTGATTATTCCACTGGGTTTTAAGGCGAATGCGCATGACACGATCCTAGGCAGTTTATAAGCAAAGCCCCCAAACTGGGGGCGCTGATAAACTAGCTTACTGCACAATGCGTCTGACCGTCGATCTACCCAAGGGAGGTAAGGGGGCAAATGGCCCTGCATGGTATTTCCATTTATAAGCGGGATCGTCGACATGCCGTAACCAATATAATTTGCCAGAATTACGCCAAGGATCGAGGATAATTCCTGTATCAAACGGCTGGCCTTTGGCAGTGACTAATAAAGTGCTGTGTTCGCGCCAAGGATCCCCTCGATTGGAAACGCCCCAATAGACATCCATCGTTTGCATATTTTTGCGCCGTGCCATCGTGATCATTGCATCCGCCCAATCGGTACATAAACCCTTAGGTCTAAGCTTGGCATTGCGCAAGGTATTATGATACATCGGAGGCCAAGTTAAGCCCCATTCATTGGCAAGCTTCATGGGATAAATATAAGAGTCATAAGCCAAGTCCATCGCTTCATCGCGGCTAATATAAGGCCCTAGTGACATTAAAGCCCCAGCGAGTTCGCGGATATTACGCTCAGTTTTTGAATCCATTTCAGCCAATTGCGCTCGGCCACTGGGCGTCACCACTACATTGTCATAGCGTACAGCACAAGCGGATAAAACCAGCGACGCTAAGCCAAGTATTATTATTTTTTTAGGAGCAAGCATGAATTACTCTTCCTTTTGAAAATACATGAGATAATTAACATCAATATCTTTGCCAAGTCGATAGCTTTGAAAAACAGGGTTATAAGTCATTCCCGTGGTATCTTGTAAGTTTAGCCCAGCTTGGCGTGCTGCGAATTCCAATTCAGAGGGACGGATAAATTTAGCGTATTCATGGGTACCTTTAGGCAGCATATTCAGTAGATACTCTGCACCGATAACCGCTAGCATAAAGGCTTTAGGATTCCGATTGATAGTGGAAAAAAACACAGCCCCCCCCGGCTTGACTAATTGAGCACAAGCCTGAATGACGGATTCAGGGGCAGGTACATGCTCAAGCATCTCCATGCAGGTGACTATATCGTAGTGTGAAGGCTCTAGGGCGGCTAAAGCCTCTACGCTAATTTGCTGATAATCAACCACAACTTGCGAATCTAAAGCATGCAAGCTAGCTACCGATAAAGGGCCTGCTCCTAAATCAATGCCTTTAACCTTAGCTCCTCGTCTGGCCATGCTTTCTGCCAAGATTCCACCGCCACAGCCGACATCTAGCACTCGTTTATTGCTTAATTGCGCGTGATCATCAATATAATTGAGGCGTAAAGGATTGATGGCATGTAAAGGTTTAAATTCACTTTCAGGATCCCACCAGCGATGTGCAATCGTTTCAAATTTACGAATTTCGTTGAGATCTACATTCAGCTCGGCATTCATCCCGCAGTTTCTCCAATTAAGCTTTGCCAGTTTTGAGCAGAGTTAATAAGCTCTAGTTCATTGAGGGTGCTGAGTTTACGCTCTTCTAATAAGATTTTACCAGCGACCCAGACATCAGTGACCTGTTCGCGCGTCGTACAATAGACTAAATGCGAGATCGGATCATACATAGGCTTAGATTCTATGCCACCTAAATTAATTGTAATCAAATCAGCACTCTTGCCAATTTCAATCGAACCAATCACCTGCTCTAAGCCTAGGGCTTTAGCACCATTAATCGTTGCCATTCGTAGCACTTGATGCGCTGAGACTACGCTAGCATCTTGAGCCACGGCTTTAGCTAAGAGGGCGGCGGTACGCATTTCACCGAATAGATCTAAATCATTATTACTGGCATTACCATCCGTACCTAAGGCCAGATTCACCCCTGCGGCGAGTAGCTGAGCGACAGGGCAAAAACCACTGGCTAGTTTTAAGTTCGATTCAGGGCAATGAATAACCTGTACTTGTTGATACGCTAATAATTCTATTTCGGATGCATTGAGTTGGGTCATGTGGACAGCTAACAAGTGGCGATTGAGTAAACCTAAACGCTCAAGCCGTGCTAGGGGGCGCTCTTGACTTAAGGCCAATGCTTGAGTGATTTCCTGTGCGGTTTCATGGATATGCATATGGATTGGAAGCTTAAAGGCGGCAGCGAAGGTCTGTAGGCGTTGCAAGGACTGATCCGATACCGTATAGGGTGCATGGGGTGCAAAACAGAGACTGATTAGCGGATGATCTTTTAGCTGCTCACGTAGGGCGAGGCCGCGCTGTAAATAACCCGTCACATCAGGGGCATAGGCGGTTGGGAAATCCACCAAGATCATACCTAGTGAGGCACGTATCCCCGCCTCTTGCACGGCTTTAGCGGTTTCTTCGGCAAAAAAATACATATCATTAAAACAGGTCGTACCGGAGCGCAGCATTTCTGCAATCGCAAGTTTTGAACCTTCATAGACAAATTGTTGATTTGCCCATTGCCGCTCTGCAGGCCAAATATGATCGTGTAGCCAAGTCATTAAGGGTAAATCATCGGCTAAACCCTTTAATAAACTCATTGCGGCATGGGTATGTGCATTGACTAAACCGGGGAGTAAAGCATGTTGTGGAACTACGACAGTTTTGGCTGCTTGATAAACTGAGTCAGCAGTTGCTGTAGGCAAAATATCGAGTATTTTTCCAGCATGAACTGCAACAGCATGCTGGCTAAGGACTTGATCTGCCTGATTAACAGTGATGATCCAACGGGGTTTGATTAATAAATCAATCTGCATAATGCTGTTGTTGCTCAAAGAATGTTGTAAAATCGCACTCAATCCCCTTAGTTTTGAGTGCTCTTATGCCACCACACGATACAATTCGAGCGGTCGAATGGAAAGATAATCATCTGATTTTGCTGGATCAACGCAAGTTGCCTCATGCGGAGCACTATTTGCAGATTTATAGTGCGGAAGATACGGCAGAAGCGATTCGCAATATGGTGGTGCGCGGTGCACCTGCTATTGGGATAGCGGCGGCCTATGGCTTGTTGATGGCAGCACGGAAAGCATTTAAACAATATCCCCATGATTGGCGTGCGCGTTTGCAGCCCGATATTGAATTACTAGCCGCCGCACGGCCTACGGCAGTGAATTTACATTGGGCTTTGCAGCGTATGTTGAAAGCCTTGAATGAGCAGGATACTGATCCTATTCATACGCTTATGGGCGTTGCTCAGCAGATTCATCAAGAGGACATCGAAGCCAATCATCAAATGGCTGCCTTAGGCAGTGAGCTAATTAAGCCTACACATGGCGTGCTTACGCATTGCAATACCGGTTCATTAGCAACGGGGGGCTATGGTACGGCTTTAGGTGTAATTCGTGCCGCCTATGGAGAGGGCAAAATTGAGCAAGTCTATGCGGATGAAACACGGCCGTGGTGGCAAGGTTCACGCTTAACGGCGTGGGAATTAATGCGTGATAAAATCCCGACCCAGCTGATTTGTGAAGGAGCGGCCGCACACTTAATGAAGCTTGGCAAGATTTCATGGGTGATTGTAGGTGCAGATCGAATTGCAGCTAATGGTGATGTGGCCAATAAAATCGGTACTTACAGTCTTGCGGTCTTAGCGCGGTTTCATGGGGTACGCTTTATGGTGGTTGCACCGACAAGTACACTGGATTTAGCCACCGCCTCAGGAGAACAGATTCCACTAGAAGAGCGCTCCGCTGATGAAATTCTCAATGTCAATCAACAGCGAATTGCAGCCCCGCAAGTAGGCGCTTGGAATCCGGCCTTTGATGTAACACCGGGGAAATTAGTCGATATACTGGTCACTGAAAAAGGCATTGTAATCCGCCCAGATACTGAAAAACTCAGTCAGTTAATGCAAGCTTAGCCGCAAAGATTGAGAACCTAAGGTGCAGCATGTGGCATTCGATTACTAGTTACGCCAATTTACAAGCCCGCCCTGAGTATGGCTTTACTTTAACGCAGGGTTGGGATACCCAACAGGGTTTGCTGGTATTGCATGCTGAGCAAGTCTATGCGTATGAGAATCGTTGTCCGCATCAACAGCTTCCCCTCAATTGGAGTCCGCACACTTTTTTAGATCCCAATCACGAGTTTATTCAATGCAGTTTGCATGGAGCTTGGTTTCAGCCCGATACCGGCCTTTGTATACGTGGCCCTTGTGTGCACCAACAACTCAAACCTTTTCCTGTCCGTATCGAGCAAGGGCAAATACAGGTTTGGTTCGAGTTTAATTAAGGATTGGCCGCAACCGTATGTTGCGTTAAGGTTGCAAGCAGCTGACGAATATCACGTTTTAAATAATGAGTAAAAAATAATTGTGGTAGTTGTAAATAAGTGCGTCGATGCAAGGGAATTTTGGATAAAACACAAGGATATTCACGTTGATGACGTAAGCCTAAAGCCACTATTTGTAGCGGCTCTTTGATTTGCTGTTGAAACAATTCAGTACTTAAATAATCCGATACGGGATTATGATCACTCGGGCGTAAATTAGCGTGCTGAATATCCATAATCTCACGATATGGATGATAATCTTCCTGCACACTGTATAAATCATTGGTGACCCAATCATAAAAGGCCGTACAAACCACGATACCTTGCTCAAAGCAGAGTAACGCATATAAATAGTGTAGACGACTTAAGCCTTCAAGCTGAGTGAAAGGCTGGAGGGCAAATAAACCTTTCCCCTTTGCCCGTAGGAGAGCCTGCAAAGCTTCTTGGCTAGGATTGGTTTTATGCGCTAAGAGTTGCAAAATAGCGCGGCTTTCTAGCAGGAAAAAATTAAACTCTCCCGTTTCTAACTGTGTTTTTAATTCGGCTCGAGTTAATGAGGGGAAAAACTCATTAATGCTATCCTGCAACCAAGTTTCTAATTGATAGGTATAATTTTGTTGAAGGGGCTTAGCCTCTAAAGTTTGTGTCAACTGCGTCAACGCTTGGCATTGCTTAGCTAAGGCGGTGACTAGGTTCTGTTGTTGCTGAAGCCAAGTTTGGTTACGTACTAAGTGTTGATGGTTTTCCTGAATACTAGCTTGAGTTTTTATCCATATAAACAAGACGAGGATGAGACTGAGTAGCGGCAATAAGGCATTATGGGTGAGTAGGCCTAAGGCAAACATAAGGATTAAGACCGTCAACATAAATAAGCGCGGTGCATAAGCTGTGGCGCGACTCCGATGGAGTTCATGACCACGGGCACGCAGTTTGTTGAGATTCTCGTGCTGAGGCAGTAAATGCGCTTGGGGTGGGTAGAAGCTAAACCAATAATCTTGTGCCGCGTGCTTGCTGTGCAGAAGCTCTTTGCCATTCACACAGCCACAGCCCGAATTGCTAAAAACTTCATAAGCTAATAAGTCTGCTTGCGTATCGGTGGCGGGAATAATATCTTCAAGGGTAACGGGCGTGCTAGGTTCTTGCTGAGCGGCTTGTGCTTGGCTTTCACGATAGAGCTTGCGTGCTAGCAAACTACTGTGATAATCAATAGAATTATGCATGAATAAAAGCCCTTTATTATTTTGTTTGAACATAGCATGAAATGTCCTGCTAATCTATCAAGACAATGAATATCTTAAAAAAATCCCGAACTATCGAAACTGAATTCCCTTGTAATGAAACTGATTTATTAGATCGCTTTTTGGATGCTTTTTGGGCAGAACGTGGAGCGGCGAAAAATACTTTAGATGCTTATCGCAGTGATTTACTCGGTCTGTGTAGTTGGTTGGCCTCAGAGGGTAAGCAGTTAGAGACTGCTAGTCGCAATGATTTACAAGATTATTTTGTAGAATTATTTAAAGCGGGGGCAAAACCCTCGAGTTCAGCCCGTTTGTTATCAGGTATGCGGCGTTTTTATCGCTATTTACTGCGCGAAGGGGTGATTCAGGTTGACCCGACAGGGAATATAGAAGCGCCTCGCCCCCAACGCTTATTGCCTGATGCTCTATCTGAGGCCGATGTGGAGCAATTATTACAAGCGCCGGAGGTCGATTCAGCTTTGGGTTTGCGAGATCGTGCTATGTTAGAGCTATTGTATGCAACGGGTTTGCGCGTTTCTGAGTTAACCGGTTTGACCCAAGGACAGCTTTCTTTGCAGCATGGTGTGGTACGGATTTTAGGCAAAGGGGGGAAAGAGCGCTTAGTCCCCTTAGGTGAAGAGGCTCAGGATTGGGTTAGCCGTTATTTGCAAATTGCCCGACCTGAGTTAATGCAAGGCCATACGGTCTGTGCGCAAGTTTTTGTAACAGGGCGGGGCGCGGGTATGACCCGTCAAGCCTTTTGGTATTTGATTAAGCGTTATGCCGCTGAGGCGGGGATTAGTAAGCCACTCTCTCCGCATACCTTACGGCATGCCTTTGCTACCCATTTATTGAATCATGGAGCTGATTTGCGGGTGGTACAGCTCTTATTAGGCCATAGCGATATGTCTACCACGCAGATTTATACGCATGTTGCCAAAGCACGTTTACAAGATTTACATCGCCAGCATCATCCTCGGGGTTAATTTCTGAGAACTTTTCGCTGGATTCGGTTTCAAACTAGGATACTTCCTAAGGTCAATGGGATTTAAGTATGCCTTATGCTATCTTTAGATGACTGCTCTTTTAATTTTACTGATGGAAAGAAACAAAAGTGATGAATAAAAAAACCATGCTGAGTGCCTTAGTGGCCAGCTTATTAGTCATAGGCTTAGCGAATGCAGAAGAGAAAGCAGCAGTTGCACCTGCAGCCAGTACTGAAACTCCAACTACCACAGCGGCTGCACCTGCCGCAACTACAGCAGCGGCTCCGATTGATACCGCTAGTTTGAATGAAAAATTAAAGCCTTTATTTGGGAATGTGGCGGATTCAATTAATCCCACGCCTGTCAATGGGATTTATGAGGCTAAATTTGGCACTGAATTAGTGTATGTGTCGGCAGATGGTCGCTATTTCTTTAGTGGCGATTTAATTGATGGTTCAACCCGTACTAATTTATCAGAACAATCACGTACTGTTGAACGTAAAGCGATGCTTGCGAAGATTGAAGAAAAAGATGCTGTCATCTTTAAAGCGAAGGGTGAGCAAAAGCATTTATTGACCGTTTTTACCGATGTTGATTGTGGCTATTGTGTTAAATTGCATAAAGAAGTTCCGCAATTAAACGAAGCAGGGGTGAGCGTGCGTTATTTAGCTTATCCACGTGCAGGGGTCGGTTCAGAAAGTTATAAAAAGATTGTTAATGTTTGGTGTGCGGATGACAAGTTGGATGCAATGACCAAATCCAAGGCTGGCGAAACGATAGCCAGTAAAGAATGTGAAAACCCCGTCGCGAAAGAGTTTGAACTGGGGCAAAAGTTAGGGGTGAATGGTACGCCGGCTTTATTTACCGAAGATGGTACGATGATTCCGGGGTATCGCCCTGCAGATCAGTTAGTAAAAATGCTGGATGATATGAAAACTAAAGTGAACTAAGCTTAAGTTTTCAGTGTGTCCAAAACAAAAGGGGCGGTTTTGCCCCTTTTGTTTTTTTTACTTTAAGCTTAAGTCAGGTTAAGCGGGTAAATCGAATAACAGCAGTTCAGCTAACTCTTTGCCGATGAGTTTAAGCGATGTTCCTGCTGTCAATGTCACCCCATCTCCTGCATTTAAAGTCTGGCCTTCCAATTCAATGCTGCCACTTGCGATAAATAGATAAGCCAAGCGATCAGGAGCTAATTGATAGTCGCGTACTTGTGCCTTCGCCAATAAACTTGCATAAAGCCGTGCTTCCGTATTGGTAGCTAATGAACCTTCTGCGCCATCTGGCGAAATTAATAAGCGCCAACCTGCCGCTTTTTCGGCATCACTCACATGAGTTTGTGCATAGCTCGGTTGAATATTCCGCTGGGTGGGGAGCAACCAAATCTGTAAAAAATGTGTGCCTTGGCTGGTGGATGGATTGTATTCGGAATGCGTAACCCCCGTGCCTGCCGACATACGTTGTACATCACCTTTACGAATCACACTCCCATTTCCCATACTATCTTGATGGGCGAGTTCACCTTCTAGTACATAACTGACAATTTCCATATTATTGTGGGGATGTGTAGGGAAGCCAGCTCCCGCAGTGATACGATCATCATTAATCACCCGTAGTACAGAAATACCCCTATGTTTAGGGTCGTAATATTCACCGAAAGAAAAACTATGCCTACTATCTAGCCAGTTGTTTTTAAAGTGGCCGCGTTCATTGGCAGGTCTAAGCTGTAACATGGTTGCCTCCAAAGGAATTTTGATTGATAGATCCGTAGTTTAGCTTTAACGATAAGTGAAAATAAGGCCTATTGTGTTAGCCATTAGATAACCTAAGGTTGAAAATCAGATGAGCCATTTTGATGATCTGTTTTGGTTAGTAGAAGTTGTGGATGCCGGAACGCTAAGTGCGGCGGCTGAAAAACATCAGGTAACTAGTGCAGCAGTCAGTAAGCGCTTACGCCTATTAGAAGAGCGTTTAGGCGTTAAGTTGTTAGTGCGTACTACCCGTCATTTACGTACTACGGAAGCAGGGGAGTTGTATTATCAGCGCGGTAAAACGCTCTTAGAAGAGTTTAATGAGTTAGAGGAAAACATTGCCTCTACCAGTGAGCGTTTATGCGGCACTATTCGTATTAATGTTCCTTTGTCATTTGGGCTGCATGTCTTAATGCAGCCTATTCATGAGTTTATGCAAATCTATCCACAACTACAGATCAATTTACATTTAGATGATCGGTTTATTGATATTCTAAATAGTGATTATGATTTAGTTATTCGAGTTGGACAGTTACAAGATTCCTCGATTGTGGCGCAGCGGATTGCGAATAGTTATCTGCTATGTTGTGCAGCGCCAAGTTATTTAGAGAAACGGGGCTTACCTCAACGTCCAGAAGACTTAAGCCAGCACAATTGCTTGCTTTATCAACATAGTGTACCCATGCATATCTGGCAGTTTCAGAAGGATCAAGCCCCTCAATCAGTTGCAGTGCATGGCGATTTAGCAGCGAATAATGGCGATATACTGTGTCAGGCTGCTATTCTTGGGCAGGGGATTATCTATCAACCAGCTTTTATTGTGCATCAAGCCCTCACAAGTGGACAATTGGTGCAAATCCTTCAGGATTACTCCTCTCCACTGATTAGCGCTTATGCGATGTATCCAACTCGCCATTTTCTACCGATGAAAATTCGGCGTTTGATTGAATTTTTACAGCAACGGCTGGCATAAGCCTATTTCGAGCAGCCAGAGAGGCTGCTACAATCATGCCCTATGTCAGGAAATACTATTGGAACTTTATTCACCGTTACCAGTTTCGGTGAAAGTCATGGCCCCGCAATCGGTTGTATTGTGGACGGCTGCCCGTCTGGTATGGCGCTTACTGAGGCTGATATTCAGTTCGATTTAGATCGGCGTAAACCCGGTCAAAGTCGCCATACTACTCAACGGCGTGAACCCGATGAAGTGCAGATTTTATCCGGTGTATTTGAAGGTAAAACCACTGGTACACCGATTGCACTGATTATCCATAACACCGATCAGCGCTCGAAAGATTATTCGGATATTCTCGACCGCTTCCGTCCAGGGCATGCTGATTACACTTACTACAAAAAATATGGCTTCCGTGATTATCGCGGGGGTGGGCGTTCCTCGGCGCGTGAAACCGCTATGCGGGTGGCAGCAGGGGCGATAGCCAAGAAATACCTAAGTGAGCGTTATGGGGTGAAAATTCATGGCTATCTCTCGCAACTTGGCCCAATTGTGCCTGAGCAACTCGATTGGGCGGTGATTGAAACCAATCCCTTCTTCTGTCCTGATGCGAGTAAAGTACCTGAAATGGAAGCCTATATGGATGCCTTGCGCAAAGAGGGGAATTCCATTGGTGCGAAGATCACCACGGTGGCTACCGGTGTACCGGTGGGTTGGGGTGAACCTATTTTTGACCGACTAGATGCTGAAATCGCCTATGCGATGATGAGTATTAATGCGGCTAAAGGGGTAGAGCTAGGGGCAGGTTTTGCTTCAGTGACTCAAAAGGGGACTGAACACCGCGATGAAATTACCTTGCAAGGCTTTTTGCAAAATCAAGCCGGTGGAATTTTAGGTGGGATTAGCTCTGGGCAGGATATTATCGTCCATACCGCTTTTAAACCTACTTCAAGTATGCGGATTCCGGGGCGCACGGTGAATTTACAGGGTGAGGCTGTCGAGGTGATCACTAAAGGTCGGCATGATCCTTGTGTGGGGATTCGTGCTACCCCGATTTGTGAAGCCATGCTTGCCTTGGTTTTGATGGATCATGCCTTACGTCATCGGGCGCAGAATTTGGATGTGGTCACGGAATTGGCGGATATTCCGGCACAAGCTCCATCCCCATTCTAAGATTTAAATGCTAGCGAGTTTTTAAACTGAGCTAGCATTAGGATTGCAGGGATGGCTTTTAATCTCGTAACATTTCCAAATCATCATGCAATTTCTGTGTACCTGCACTGCTTCCATCAGTTAGCCATAATTCACGGGGGGGAGCATCTTGGTTTAGGTGCATAACATGGAAATACAAGTGATCATCCAGCAGTTTTACTGCATCTAAATACTGTGTGGACTCAGATTTTTTAATCAATTCCGCTTGCTCACTATCATCTGCTAGCCACCATAAATGGGCTTCGGGTTCTTGGCTTAAGATAAATAAACCGTGTTTAGCCGTTAAAACCCGTGATTGCTGCGGTAAAGGGGGCGTTTTGACAGCCACTAGCGTTTTATTCGTCCAATCTAGGCGAGAGAGTTGATAATTTAACGGATCATTTTCTTTTTGAGTGAGGAAATAAGTCTGTTTTGCGCTTGCAAAGAGCGTATCGGTCAGTAGGCTTGGGATCGGTTCGAAGCCATCTTTTAGCACTAACTCAGTGCCCTCTTGAGTATGCAGAACAAGCTTATACGCGACTAATTCCCCGCCAAGGGCATAATTGGGTTCTAGGATATACAATAAGCCCTGTTCAGTTTCTAAGAGCGTGGCTAAGCGGCGTTGGTCTTCGCCTTTTTTGAGTACTGTGGTAAATTGTTGAGTTTGGTTTTTCCATAATTCCAGTGTCCAATCAGCTGTAGTTTCAGGTGGATAATAGGCCACATAGACCCCTTGATGACTTGGGAATAACCAAATATACCCGCTAGCAGGAAAGCTTTTAATGCGCTTGAGTTGACCGGCGGTGATTTGCCACAGCGAATGAATCTTTTCCTCATTTTCAGTGATGAAATACAGTGTATCTTGAGATTTAACCATGGATTGAGCATTGAAAGAAATATGCTCCTCTTGAGGTAGCTCGGTGATTTCATGCAAGGTTGCAGGATCTGCTTGCGTTGCCCATAGCCTTGAATTCAAAACAAAATACCAAGTAGAACCCAGCTGCTGGACTTGTTTAAGGTTGGCACTAGCCGGTGCGGTATTAATATCTTTAAGCAATTTGCTGTGTAGCGGCGCAGTCGTTACTAGCCAAGGCTCTTGACCGGTTTGAGTGTCGGCTGCGGTCATAATCCAGCTTGGTGAGCTACTTGGTAGCGCTAAAATTTCAGTTAAGCTGCCCGTTGGCCAAGGGCTAGCTTCCCAAGTCTTGCGAATTTCATCATCCCCTAAGGATTTAGTACCGCTAATTGTGCCATCAGTTTGCCAACGCTGCTTGCCACTAAGAAAATACAGCAAAGAGCCTTGATCCGTTTGGGCGGGGGGTAAGAGTTGTGGATCGTCAAACTCACCTAATAGCAAAGGCTGTTCCGGTTGCTCGGGGGTTAAGCTCCAAATTTGGGAACGATTACGATCTTTAGGTGAAAAGGTGGAGAAAATTAATTTATTAGCCCGTAGTACATAAGGGGTAGGGTAATCCGGCCAAGAGTCCCCCGCTCCACCTGCATATTGGCTGTCTTGTACGCTGAGTAAATTTTTAGTCCCTGCTACTGTTCCATCGGTGAGCCACAGTGCAGAGGGGCGAACACCATCATTCAAAAAGAAATATAAACGATTGGCAAAGCTAAATAAAATGGGGGCAGCTTTATATTCATAATTAGGATTGGGTAAACTCACTAAATGTTCCGTGCCTTTAGCGGTGAAATCACTTGTCCACAATTCATCTACCTCTTGACCGCTTTCACTAACCCCTACAAACCACCAATACAGCTTATGCTTAAAAAAAAGAGGCTTAGCAGCGCTTAATTGACGGGGTAGGTTTTTAGTGGCAGGTAAATGTAAAATTAAATGGGCGCGTTTAGTTTTCAGGTCAAACTGCCAAAGCTCGGGTTGTTGATCGCTCGCATTGGTTTTTATCCAAATCAGTTTATTTTGATCGGCGGCTAATAAGCTAAAATTCACAGCGGACTGTTGAGTAAAACGCTTTAAGCGTTCGCTCGTTTTGCCATCCACGCGCCATAATGAATAATCTGATTGATCCTCCATTGCATCAGAGCGTTGATCTTCGCTTATAAAAAATAGGCTGTTCTGATTGCTCAGTAGTTTTGACCCAAAATTAAATAGCGGATTAAACTCAGTAGGTTCTGTACTAGCATCCACAGCTAATTGTGTACCGGCGCTACTACCGTCGGTGCGCCATAATTCTAGACCGTGTATGCCATCATCTACCCAAAAAAAAGCTTGTTCATTTAAGGGGTAAAAATCGGGTAATTCGGTATTCACAGTTTGGGCGCCGGAATAAGGGAAGCTTGCAAGGACTAAGGTCGATTCACGGCTGCCATCAGTGCTATAAAGTTTTAATTGATCTGCAGTTTGCCCCCAGAAAATGAGTCGGTCTTTTAAGTTGAGACGGGGCGTTTTGTATAGTCTATGTTTTCTAGGCAAGCCACTCATAGTTCCGGGTTCGAGGTCTTTGAGTAGCTCTGTGCCTTCGCTGCTGCCATCGGTGCGCCATAATTCTTGACCTGTCTCTAGTGAGAAGGCAGCAAATAGTCCATATTTGCCGACCGTGCCAAGAGGATAGAAGTTCGCATCCGCATTCGGTGTGGTGGTCAGGTAACTGAAGACTTTGGTATGGTTAGGCGTTTGATCAGTTTGCCAGAGTTGTGTGCCGATACTTTGGCTGTTACCCGCAAATAACTGTAAAGGGTGGGTGTTTAATTCAGCACTACTGAGTGAATAACTGGCTAAGTTCAAGGCTAAACCCGCTATCCATAGAAAGCAAACGCGCATCATGCAGGCCTCTAGTTGTTATTAGTTACAGCCTAAATTTAGCTTAAAAACTCATAATTTGCTGATCAGTCATTCGGGCTATTTTGATGGGGTTAGTCATTTTTCTGCTTAGAGTGAGCCGCTGTAGTTGATTTGTATAGCTGTAAGCTTAGGCATACACTACACTGTTTTGCTAATGTATCTCGCTACCCCTAAGCTAACCTAAAACCACCTGATTGAGCCTATTATGCTTAAACGCGATCTTACTGTTGGCGATGAAAAGCAAATCCTGATTAGCCAAACGCTCCCGATGCTATGGGGGTTGATAGCGGTGATGAGTGTCACTATTGTGGATACCTTTTATTTGGGTTTGCTCGGTACACATGCCCTAGCTGCGATGGGTTTTATCTTTCCCGTCGTGATGTTTATGAATAGCTTATCTTTCGGGATTGGCACAGGTGCATCTTCGGTGATTGCTCGGGCGATTGGGAGTAAACAGGAGGATTGGGTCAGAAGCTATAGTACTCAGTCAATTGTTTTGGCTTTATTAGTCGCGATGGTCTTTGCTGCGATTGGTTTATTAACGGTCGATCCCTTATTTAAGCTCTTAGGCGCTCCTGATGAGCTACTCCCTTATATCCATGATTATATTGATATTTGGTATTGGGGTTGCTTCATGGTGGTCGTGCCAATGGTGGGCAACGCAGGTATTCGAGCGGCCGGAAATACTAAGCTGCCTAGTTATATTATGACGAGTATTGGGCTGATTAATTTGCTCGTAGCCCCCGTATTGATTTTTGGCTTATTAGGTTTTCCGCGTTTAGAGTTAAAAGGTGCAGCTATTGCTGGGATTGTGTCTTATTTTGGGGCTTTAGTTGCTGCCTTGTATGTGCTGTACTTTAAATTGCATTTTATTTCCCTAAAAGCGCTGGTTACGCAGGTTTGGCCAAGTTGGATGGGGATTTTACGCATTGCAGTACCAGCGGCGGGTACGAATCTAATTTCTCCGCTTTCAACAGGGTTGACCACCGGTTTAGTCGCAGTTTATGGTAGTGAGGCAGTGGCTGGGTATAGTGTAGCTTCACGGATTGAGGCTTTGGGTTTAATGTTAGTGATGGCTTTAGCCTCTACATTAGCGCCCTTTGCTGGGCAAAATTGGGGGCGAAAAAAATTGCCCGCTTGCGGCGTGCTTTGAATCTAAGCTTTTATTTTGTATGGGGTTTGGGGCTAATGATGGCGGTACTCTTTTGGCTAGCTGCTGAGCCGTTAACCCATCTATTCACCACGCATGAAGCAGCCGTGCAAGCCTCAGTCACTTATTTACATATTGTACCGATTACTTATGCGCTTCTCAGTACGGTCATGATTGTGAGCAGTATGGCGAATGGAATTGGCCGACCCTTGCCTGCTTTAATCATGACGGTCGCTCGCTTATTAATAATTTATTTACCCTTAGCTTGGCTCTTGTCGAAAACTTGGGGATTAAACGGGATTTATATTGCCACAGCGATTGCCAATGCATTGGTCGGTTTTGGGGCTTGGTATTGGAGTACGCATACCTGTAAGCGCGGGGCGGCGGCAGCAGCCGTTGTACCTGCTTAAAAAAAGACCGCTGAAAAAGGGCTTAAGTTTGACTAATCGAATTTTAATTATTTTTGCACATCCTGCTTTGGAAAAGTCACGGGTACAATATCGTTTGCTAAAAGCCGCACAAGCTGTAGACGGTGTGACTTGCCGCGATTTGTATCAACTGTATCCTGATTTTATGATCAATGTCGCTGAGGAACAACAGCTGTTGACTCAGCATGAAATTATTCTGTTCCAGTTTCCTTTATATTGGTATAGCACCCCCGCTATTTTAAAAGAATGGCAGGATTTGGTTTTAGAATATGGCTTTGCCTATGGGCAACACGGCTTTGCTTTAAAGGGAAAATTATTGGCTAATGTACTGAGTGCCGGCGGGAGTCGTTCTAGTTATCAAACGGAGGGCGTGAATTATTTTACTCTACGCGAATTATTACGTCCTTTAGAACAAACTGCGAATTTATGCGGCATGATTTATTTACCTCCATTTGTTATTCATCAAGCCAATGATTTAAGCGAAGCGGATATTGATGTGTATGCCAGCCAGTATCAGCAATTACTGACACAATTACATCAACAAACATTGAATCTCCAAGCTTTAACTCGCTTGAATTATCTGAATGATTTAAGTGTTTAAGGGCATTAGAGTATGGCGTTATTACAAGAAGCATTTCTTTTTCTGGCAGCCGGTGTGATCGCAGTACCTATCGCTAGCCGTTTAGGGCTGGGATCAGTATTAGGTTATTTAATTGCGGGTGTGATCATCGGTCCCTTTGTCTTAGGGTTTGTAGGGGAGACGGAGCATATTATGCACTTCGCGGAGTTTGGCGTGGTGATGATGCTCTTCCTCATTGGTCTTGAGTTACAGCCCCCCGTGTTATGGCAATTGCGCAAACCTATCTTGGGGATGGGCGGCTTACAGGTGATTGTGACGGCTCTCATGATTGCTGGCGTGGCAATGCTCTTTGGTTTGAGTTGGCAAATAGGTATAGCCATCGGCTTGATTCTCTCTCTCTCCTCTACCGCCATCGCTTTGCAGATTTTGGGTGAAAAGAATCTAATGCAAACGGAAGGGGGTAAAGCGAGTTTTGCCGTCTTATTGTTTCAGGATATTGCCGTCATTCCGATTATTGCGCTATTGCCACTGCTAAGCTCCCAACAGGGTGAGCCGATTAAGGCAACTGCAGAAACGGGACGTTATATTGATACGCTCCCCGAATGGCAACAACCCTTAGTGGTCATTGGCGTGATTATTAGTCTGATTCTAATCGGGCGTTATTTAATGCGCCCCGTATTCCGATTTATTGCTGAAAGCCATTTACGTGAAATGTTTACGGCTACCGCATTGATGTTAGTAGTAGGGACAGCCTTACTCATGGATATGGTCGGTTTATCTCCCGCTTTGGGGGCTTTTATTGCAGGCGTGGTTCTAGCGAATAATGAGTATCGGCATGAATTAGAAGCCAATATTGATCCCTTTAAGGCTTTACTGTTGGGTTTGTTTTTTATGTCGGTGGGGGCTTCGATTGATTTTAATTTATTATTCAAGCATCCCATGATGATCAGCGCTGTCGTCATCGGTTTAATCGTCTTAAAATTTGTGATTCTTTGGGGCTTAGCAAAATTATTCGCGATTCAAGGTGGTTATCGCTATTGGTTTGCCTTTGCTCTGGCACAAGGGGGGGAATTTGGCTTTGTTTTATTGTCTTTTAGTTTGCAAAATAAGGTATTACCTGCTGAGTTAGTGGATATTTTAACGGCGGCTATTGCTTTATCAATGGTATTGACACCGATATTGATTTTATTGAATGAGCGTTTAGTACAACCTCGCTTTGAGCAAGGGGAAAACGCAAGTTACGAAGAGCCAATGGATGAGCAACATAATCCTGTGATCGTGGCGGGTTTTGGGCGTTTTGGGCAGATTGTATCCCGTTTATTAGTCGCCAGTGGGGTCGCAGTGACAGTGCTCGATCATAGTGCGACGCATATTGAACGGGTGCGCCGTTTTGGTTTTAAGATTTTTTATGGGGATGCAAGCCGTGATGATCTCTTGCATACGGCGGGTGCTGCTCAAGCGAAGTTGTTGGTTATTGCGGTGGATGATCGAGCAACGATTACTAAAATCGTAGAGACGGCTAAACATCATTTTCCAAATCTAAAACTCTATGCACGGGCTTATGATGTGGTGCATTACCATGAGTTACAGCTTTTAGGGGTGGACTATATTGAGCGCGAATTATTCTTAGGTTCGTTACATTTAGGGGAAATGGTCTTGCAAGGCTTAGGGATGCGGGCTTATCAAGCGCGCCGTAAAGCTTTGCAGTTTGCTAAGCACGATCGAGCCACTAATCAGCGCTTGAGCAGTTTTGAGCTAGGCTCAAAGAAATATATTTCTGTCTCTCAACAAGCTCGTGATGAAGTAATTGCCTTGCTGCAGGCGGATCGGATTCAACGCCAGCAGCAAGAGCAGGATGATGCTTGGAATGTGGAGGAACGTGCTCCGCGCAATATTTAATAAGGGGGCAACGGAATAAATTCCTGCTCATCTCCTGGTACGAGTGGAAAGCTTCGGTTTTTCCACTCAAGCTTAGCTTCCTCAATACGCTCTTTGCGGCTCGATACAAAATTCCACCACATATAACGTTTACCTAAAGGTGCACCACCTATGATCGCGATACGGCTAGCGCTTTGTGCGACTAATTCGCCTTGATAGGGTGAATCTAAAGCGGTAAGGGTATACGCATCTAAATTCTGTTCCCCTAGTTGCAATTGCCCAGAAGCGACATAAATACCTAATTCAGACACGCCCTCAGGTAAGGCTAAGCTTTGCCCCGCTTGGAGATCAGCTTCTATATACAGCGTCGGCGATAATGTTTTAACAGGCGAACTCACGCCATAGGCTGTGCCTATTAAGACGCGCACCGGCACAGACTGTAAGGTGAGTGCTGGCAAGCTAGCAGATGGATAATGAAGAAACTCAGGTTCTATTTCCTCTGCTGCTTCAGGTAAGGCCAGCCATAGTTGTAAACCATGTAAGTCTCGTGTTTGTTGCTTGGCTGCTTCTGTTTCCCGCTCTGAATGTACAATGCCACGTCCGGCAATCATTAAATTCAAATCACCGGGGTGAATCGCTTGCAGGTTGCCTAAGGAGTCACGGTGTAGAATTTCACCGGTGAATAAATAAGTAACGGTAGCCAAATTAATATGCGGATGTGGACGCACATTAATACCTACACCGGGCGCGAATTGTGCAGGCCCTAGATGATCAAAGAAAACCCAAGGCCCCACGGCACGCTGGGCTTGATGGGGCAATAAACGGCGTACAGAAAAACCGCCTAAATCTTGAATATGTCCAGTGAGTAGCTTAAGCATCATGAGCCTCCTAGCTTGAATGAGCTAGATATATCAGCGCATAAATTGGAGCAGTCTGCAATGTTCGCACTAAAAATCAGGTGTATTATGATAGGGGATAAATTTTGCCAACGATATCAGTTAAGCGCGTTCAAGGTCAGCTTGAGCGGCGGCTGATCATTTACTAAGCTGTGCTAAACAGCATTGCCAAAGAGAATCAATATCCATGACTAAACTTAGTGTCAACCTTAATAAAATCGCTCTGCTGCGCAATTCGCGCGGGCGGGATTTCCCGAATGTTGTGGATTTTGCCAAAAAATTCATCGCATTGGGTGTGCAGGGGATTACGGTACATCCACGCCAAGATGAGCGGCATATTACTCGGCAAGATGCTTATGATTTAGCGAAATTATTACCTTATGGGGGGGCGATTGAATTTAATATTGAAGGTTATCCCTCTGAGGATTTCCTGCAATTGGTGGAAAAAACGCGCCCCACACAATGCACGCTCGTACCGGATGCACCCGATCAACTCACCTCGGATCATGGTTGGGATGTGAAGCAGCATGGGGAACAGCTCAAGCAGATTTGTGCCCGCCTGCAAGCACAAGGGATTCGTGTTTCTATTTTCTTAGACCCAAGTCTTGAGCAAGTCGAATTTGTGCCCGCCACCGGTGCAGCACGAATTGAGCTATATACTGAATCCTATGCCGCCCATTATGCTACAGCGCAAGCGGCTGCTAGCTGGCAAAGCTACGCAGCCACCGCTCAGCGTGCGCAAGCATTGGGCCTTGCAGTCAATGCAGGGCATGATTTGGATTTACAGAATTTGGCGCGTTTTTTACAGATTAAAGACATCAAAGAAGTCTCAATTGGCCATGCGCTAATGGTGGAGTGTATTGAGCAAGGACTGCCCTCGGTCGTGGCGCAATATTTGCGGATTTGTAGTGAGTCGGCTTGAGGTAAAAAGTGTTTGGGGGATTAGGGGGCTTATTGTTTTTTACAAGGATCAGGCAGAATTTGCATGAGCGACTCTAGTCTCACCATCATTGCATCGCGTGCAAATTCCTCCACTGGAATTTCACGCGCATAGGCAATAGGTGGTTTTTTAGTGTATTTATCATCCGAAGTGCGTTTTCGATCTTAAGCAAAATCAATCACAATTTGCATTGGAAATTCAGCAATTAGCTGGCTTTTTAGCAATTCTGCATTGTTACTAAAAAAACTCATTTCACCATTGCGGTCACACATCCAGAATTCTTTAGCACCACGAGCAAAATAGAGTTCTTTTTTCTCGGCCATTTCTTGGCGGGTATTAGAGCGCGATAAAATTTCAACGACAATTTCAGGAGATTCGAGATAAGGGTTGGCACGACCATTGCGCTTGAAAAATTCATAAGTACCCCATGCAACATCGGCCACTTTAATGCCATTTGCGGTTTGAATACTGCATTCCGTGAGAGAGTCTCCACCATTAGCCAGTTTAAACATCAATTTAATAATCATAGATTGATATAAACCCTGTTCATTATTGGCTGGACTCATTTCAAGCTTGCCCCATTTATTGGTTTCAATTTTAAACGGTAAATTTTGGAGAAGTGGATGCTCACAAATTTCTTGCCAGTGCATACTAACCTCACAACTTAGATATATTGTTGATTATATCATAACGCCTTCTGAGGCTGGCTCAAGCTAGTTGCTTGCGACATAGCGGATTTACCTCCCAAAACTAGCCTGTTTGGCTTAAAATTAGCTAATTATCGATAATGATTTCTGAAAGAGTGCAAGTATGAGCAGTATGAGAGCCTTTTCAATGCTATTTTCCCCTACTGATTCACTAGCAGAAACTATGGCTTAGAGCAGTGTGGCTAAAACCTGCTACAATACCCCACCTTTTTACTCAGTATCAGCACCATGTCCGCCTTAGCTCAAACGCCTACCCCCCCCAACGCTGTTAAATCCTTATTCGATTATCCCAAATATTGGGCCGAATGCTTCGGCACGGCTGATTATTTGCCGATGTCGCGCAAGGAAATGGATAAACTCGGTTGGGATTCCTGCGACATTATTATTGTCACCGGTGATGCCTATGTCGATCATCCCTCTTTTGGGATGGCAGTGATTGGGCGGGTATTAGAAGCACAAGGTTTTCGGGTCGGGATTATTGCCCAACCCGATTGGCAATCGAAAAATGCTTTTATGGCGCTGGGTAAGCCCAATCTATTTTTTGGGGTGGCCGCAGGCAATATGGATTCGATGATCAATCGCTACACAGCCGATCGCAAAATTCGTTCCGATGATGCCTATACCCCCCATAATATCGGCGGCAAACGTCCTGACCGTGCTTCGATTGTGTATTCCCAACGCTGTAAAGAGGCTTATCCCGATGTGCCAATTATTATCGGCGGGATTGAAGCCTCATTGCGGCGCATTGCCCATTTTGACTACTGGCAGGAGCAAGTACGTCGCTCAATTTTGGTGGATGCGTCTGCCGATTTATTATTGTATGGCAATGCGGAACGTGCCGTGATTGAAGTCGCGCATCGTTTGGCGGACGGTGAGCGTATGGCGGACATGACCGATGTGCGCGGGACGGCGTTTATTCGCCGTGGTTCACCCGAAGGCTGGATGGAAATTGACTCAACCCGTGTCGATCAGCCGGGCAAAATTGATCGCATTATTAACCCCTATCTCAATACCACCGAGATGGACGCATGCGAGCTTGAAAAACGCAATCTGCAATGGTTTGAATACCAAGACCCACGCTCTAAACGCCCAGATGAACATAAGCTCATTTTCCATCCTCGCGCCCGACTGGATCGCGCTAAAACCGTGATTCGTTTGCCCTCGTTTGAAAAGGTCAGCAAAGACAAAATTCTTTATGCCCACGCCAATCGAGTATTGCACCTCGAAACCAATCCGGGCAATGCCAGAGCCTTGGTGCAAAAACACGGTAATCAAGATGTGTGGATTAATCCGCCTCCATACCCTTTGACTACACCTGAAATGGATGCGGTGTTTGGATTGACTTATGCACGCCAGCCTCATCCTGCGTATCAGGGGGCGAAAATTCCGGCGTATGAAATGATTCGCTTCTCGGTAAATATTATGCGTGGCTGTTTTGGCGGTTGTACTTTTTGCTCAATTACCGAACATGAAGGGCGCATTATTCAAAACCGCTCGCGTGAGTCCATTGTGCGTGAAGTTGAGGAGATTCGTGATAAGGTTCCGGGCTTTACGGGCGTGATTTCGGATTTGGGGGGGCCTACCGCCAATATGTATCGCCTCGCATGTAAAGACCCCAAAATTGAAGCCTCCTGCCGCAAGCCTAGCTGTGTCTATCCGGGGATTTGTCAAAACCTCAGTACCGATCACGCCGAACTCAAAGCGCTGTATCGTGAAGCGCGAACCTTGCCCGGTATTAAGAAAGTGCTGATTGGTTCGGGCTTGCGCTATGACTTAGCGGTTAAAGACCCTGAATATGTCAAAGAATTAGTCACTCATCATGTAGGGGGCTATCTCAAAATTGCCCCTGAACACACCGAAGAAGCGCCACTATCCAAAATGATGAAACCGGGGATAGGGGCGTATGATGAGTTTAAGCACTTGTTTGATAAATACTCCAAAGAGGCTGGCAAAGAACAGTATTTAATTCCCTACTTTATCGCCGCGCATCCGGGCACGACTGATGAGGATATGCTCAATCTCGCGCTGTGGCTCAAGAAAAATGGCTTCCGTGCCGATCAAGTACAAGCGTTTTATCCCTCACCGATGGCCTCCGCGACGACCATGTATTACAGTGAAAAGAACCCTTTGCATCAGGTCACCTACAAAAGCGAAAAAGTCCAAACGGCTAAATCACCCGAACAACGCAAACTACACAAAGCGTTTTTACGTTGGCACGACCCCAAAAATTGGCCGCTATTGCGCAAAGCCATCGCCGATATGGGTCGACAGGAGTTGATCGGTGAGGGTGAAAACCAATTGATTCCCCACTATAAAAAAGGCGAGGAAGCATTAGAGTATGTCTCGCATCGCCGTAAGAATAGTGATAGGGCGCATCAAAAGCGAGTTGAGGCAAGAGAGCAGGGTAGACAGCCTTCACCCACAGATAGTCGCTCATCTAAGCCCGCTAAAACAGGGCAAAAGGTGAGTGCTCAGACAAGCTCAGCAAAGGTAAATAGTGCCAAGGGTAAGCCACCGCAAAAGGGAACCGTATTGACACAGCATACGGGGTTGCCGCCGAAGCCAAAATCAACAAAAGGTAAAAATCGTTGAAACAATTAAAGTCTTTCGTGCCAATGAGATGGGAATGAAAGACTCAAATAACGATTTTCATAAATATCTTGTGGCACAAAAAACTTCTCAAATAAAAAGCTTTTACCTTCAGAAACTACATGGACAGCATGATAATAAACTTGCAATAACGAAACCAACTTATTGTAAGCTGAAATAGCCTCTGTAACGGATGGATACCACATATGCTGCAAATTGGTAATAGCCTGCCGAATTTCGGTTACTTGATTCTCAATGAGTTCAATACCCCCCAGTTCTACCAAATAAACAACCACACCAAAGTCCAATGATGTTACAAACAGATCAAAAAAATGATGTTGGTCATCTTTCTTACCCCTCACCTCCTCATTCCATTTGGCATAAACCATTGTGAAAAAAATTTTACGTGCCTTATCTACTGCCGTTTCATAAAACGCCTGCATACACTGAGAAACAAATGGCCTTGCATGAGAATCAGTTGCTTCAAATGATGATAGGTATATTTTCCAGTGTGCTTCAGAAAGGTGTGCCAATGCATACCCTAGAGATGTATGTAGGACAGGATAACGGCTTGGATAACGATTAAATGCAATAATGAATTGCCGCCAATGTTCTTCACTCATAGAAATTGATACTATCAAATCCGTAAGATGCTTTTCAGAGTATTTATTCAATCTCCGTCCCCGGCTTCTAGCTCTCTTATGACAAAGAACAAATAACGCTGCAAACTTAACCCAAGAACTCTCACTCATGGTTGCTAAAAGCAGCATCTGATTCGTTGGTAACGCGCTGATTGTATGCGCTGCAACCACCACATCTTTTAGCTTGTGAGATACTGCTAGTAGTTTCGGGAAATCATGATATAGCAGGCAAGTCGAGGCACTCTGTTGGATAATACTTGGGAGTAGTGCTCCTGAAGTTTGTCGCCAAGCAGTTTCAATATGGATAAAATCACCGAGTTGGTTAGCCTTTTCGAAAGTGGTCATAGCTTCTGTCTCCCAAATGGGAGGCTGCTCACTACGCATAGTAAATTTGCACGCAAACCGCCCAAGCAGCCAATGTAGTTTTTCGAGAAAGCTATTTGGCTGCTGTTTAAATACAATTTCACGCCAAAGGGTACGCCCGTCTGCTAATTGGACTGCAACCAGCAAGATAACGGCCAGAGTTACATCATTACTAAACTCAAAACACTCAATTTCTTTTCGCAGCCAACGTACTACATTGGCCAAGCGCTTGTACTCATCCGCAGTAAGTTCAGTCCCAAACCTTGCACGTTGAACAAAACCAAGATCCTCATCAAGAATTGCAAATAGTTGATTGCACTCCCATCCACCATTTGACACATATTCAAGGGGGCTATTTTGTTTTTTCAAAATATCAAACAGTGCTTGCGGCTTCCAAGTAATTCCATTAGACGCTGCATCTTTCAAAGCTAACCGCAAAGCTGGTAGATAATAGTTTTGATTCATTGAGGATATTTCCAAACAAGGAAATTATCAGCATCAAGTAACTCCCATAATTCCTGAAAGGCATCTGCAACTAATCGCCCGTTGCTGACCCGCTGTAAAATATGATGATCTTTGTCTAAGCTATTTACCGATGTTCCCAATGAGTAAGCTCTAGGCTCTTGATCTTTAATGGGAAAAATCAGAAATCTATCATGAAAACTCCAACCAACATCTCCATGTCGCACCCTAAATTCTAGTTGCAGCCCATGATAATTATTACCCTCAGTATTAAATATTGCTTGTTGTTCAGATTTCCAACACTCCAATTGATCATATGAATAACCAAGCTGCTTTCGTGTTTTTTGATCTGATGATCCGAGTGCTCTGAGAGCAACCCCACCGTGAGAACAAAAAAACAATGTTTGCATTACATCAATAGCACTAAGATATGGATCCCATAACCAAACTCCATAGCCTCCATATTGACCAATCAAGCTTCTTAGATCAGCTATAGCCTCATCATAACCTCTACCTGTATGCTTTCCGTACTGCACAAAGTCTTTTTTTGCAAGTAATTCTTTCTGCTCTTGCGAATACTTACGCGCATTAACTTGATCCCTATACGAAAATTCATCTTCTTGATCACCAATTAAAGAACCACCACCAAAATCACCTCCTGAAATTTTGATTCTTTGTCGCAAAGTTGGAGTTTGATCTGAAGCTGGCATAACAATTTGGCGTGGCTCTGGTCCAATTGGATGAGAATGCAAATAGATCTGTCTTACCGCAGCAATACCTCCAGATGCAGCAAGTAAAATTTGATGCTCACTATCCCAAATAAAGGTGTTTGTTATCTGCGTTGAATCGCCGGTATTGATTGTTATACATTTCTCACTAAAACCAATTGTCTGTATTGCAAAGCCTGGATAAGTGTTATCAAACTTATTTAGCGAAACAGCCATAAGCGATCTTTCTAGAACTCGACGATCCCAAGCCATCTCAAGTGAGATTGCAATGTCTCCCCGAAAACCAAATTTAGTCCTCAATACGTTGATAGGAAATTGAAATATTATATTTCCCAATCGGTCTGATAGGCTCGCAAGCCTAATAGGGATGATTGTTTGAAGCTTCTCTGAAAGCTCTTGAAGTAAGGATGGTTTCTCAAGAAAAACGTTAAAAGGAGTTTTGTTCTGGGCAAAAAATTCTAAAATATGACTGCCGTTCCAAAAGTTGTTTTTTAACATACTGTTTATTGAAACTTCGTCAGTGGCATTGGGCGGAACGAAGTAAGAGCGAGTAAAAGCCAAGTTACTAATCAGCAATTCCTTACCATTCGGTTGCCAAGAGTCATGGTCAATGAAATCATTAATAATCTGATACAGTCGCTCGATAGTTATAAAGTAACGGCTTACCCCGAAACCATTGAAACCACTTCCTTTTAAAGTAATTAACTTCTCAGTCAAAAATACAGGAGTCGTTTGCTCTGGAATAAGCGCTCTCTCTTCAAGTGCAAAAATTGAGAATATATTTACAATTTTGCTATCTGGCTGTACTGCAAAAATCTCAGTAACTTCACAATAATTATAAAAACCAAGTACTCCTTGGGTTGTCAACCTTATGATATTTTTAACAAATTGAGATTGTGAGGCTCGTCGGATTGCTTCATGCTCTGCGGCTCCTGCTTTCCTCATAAAACATCTACTTCCATCGGATTCAACAACTCCAGCTTAAAATACTTCGTATATCCATTATCCCGCGAAATCAGCCCAAACCCGGTGACACTGGCATGAGCACCAATCAGGAAATCCGCTAGCCCCCGTTTGTTCTGACCTTTGTTTTGCCGGTAACGGCGGAAAGCCTGACCCACCAAAAATGTAGCCTCCCAAATCAGATCATCCCGCCGGAACACATCACGGGGTAATAGGGAATCCAGCTCCTCCAGTGAGTCACACATAGTCCCAACCTCACCGTAAATGACCGGATTGATCACCAGTACATCTGACTGGGAACACTGCTCCAATGCCCTGATTGAGCTTTCTGCAAGCTGTGGGTCATACTGAATGATGTCAATCAGGACATTGGTATCGACCAACCACTTAGTCGGCATCGCGTAGCAATCCCATCAACTGGTCGGTGGTCATGCCGGTTTTTTTACGCCCCCGCAAAGCGCGGATGGCCTTGGATTGCGTAGCCTGCTTACGTGTTAGCACTAGTTCATTGTTGCGGGGAATAAATTCAATTTCGGTAGTTCATTGTTGCGGGGAATAAATTCAATTTCGGTATACGGCAACAACCCGAAGCGGGCGCGGTATTCTTTCGGTATGGTTACTTGACCACGTTCACTGATTTGCATATTGCCTCCTTGAGATATGAACATGAATTCATACAGCCAAATGCACAGTAAAATTACTATCTTTTTTTGCTTGCATGAAAATCATATTTCCCAATCCTCTAACGACAATCCCTTGACTCGCTCAAACTCCCCTACATTATGCGTCACCAGCGTAGCTTTTAATGAGCGGGCATGAGCTGCAATCAACGTATCATAATGCCCAATCGGTTGTCCTATTTGCGCTAATTCACAACGTAGCAGCGCTGCTTCTCGTGACTGTTCCTCTGTCCACTCCAACACCTGAATATATTGCAAAAAAGCATCCAAGTTAGCCCGATTACGCGCTACTTGCTGAGAATGGCAAACACCATATTCCAATTCATAAAGCACGATGCTGGAAATAGCGGCTTGTGCTACCTCCAATTGGAATAAACGCTGGCGTAATACAGGTGGATTATTTTTAATAATACCTATACAAGCATTAGTATCGAGCATATAGAACATTAATCCAAACTCCGCCGTTCTGCATCAAGCGGTAAAGTGTCACGATCAATAGCGAAGTCCTCACTGAATCCGTCACAACCCTGCATAAACCCTTCCCATGAATCAGGGTGAGGGGTAATCACTAAACTATGACCACTCCAGCGAATAAACACCTCTTTGACATTGAGGCGAAATTGTTTGGGTAAGCGAATAGCTTGACTATTGCCGCTGATAAATACTTTAGCCAGTGCTGTTTGCATCATAATGTATGCCTTTAGAATCAAATAGTATATACAAAAATATATACTATCTGCTAAGCTTAGTAAATCTTTAAATAAGCGTCATGGGTTGAAAAACTTAAGCCTGTGAAAAAATGGCCTATTAATTTAACCATCAGAAACGGTGAGTGCGACCTTGTGTTGTTTAGTACACTTGATTTTAGCCTAGGGTGGTTGTAATCGCTATAAATCTAATAAAGTACAAGGGGCTGATCCCACAACAGGTGAAACGGTTGCACTATTTAATCCACGCGCCCAACGGGTCTATCCCATTAAAAGTAGACAGATCAAAAAGCGAGTAGATGTGCTATGCTGGGCTTTAATAGAAGAAGGAGAACGCATCATGGCAACCCCCTCTATCCAAGATATTTTCAGTGACATAGCCACACTACCTGCTGATAAGCTGGTGGAATTAAAACAGTTTATTGATTTTTTGAGATTTACTATCAAGCCGACCAATCCCTCCCAGTCTGCTAATATTTTGAGCTTTGCAGGTAGTTGGAAAAGTATGGATGAGAAAACGTTTCATGATCTGATAGATGACATTAGCATGCGTCGCCAAGCTGGATTCAGTAAGCGGAGAGCAAATGAAGCTAGCTTTGATTGATACTAATATTCTGTCGCTATTTTTACGGGGTGATCCGCAAGTAGTATCCAATGTGACTTTGTATTTAGCAAAGTATTCTTGTCTGACTTTTAGTGTGATTAACTACTATGAAATAGTGAGTGGCTTAGCGCATAAAGATGCTCAAAAACAAATGCAGGGTTTTGTTGCGTTTGCGGGGCAGTGTGAAATACTGCCACTGACTACCGCGATTGCAGATAAAACTGCTGAACTTTATGCTCAGCTTCGTAAGCAAGGTACGCCCGTTGATGATATTGATTTATTGATTGCCGGAACAGCATTAACGCATCAACGAGTAATGATAACGAACAATACTAAGCACTTTGAACGCATTCCCAATCTTCAAGTAGAGGATTGGTCAGTTTAGAGTTGGTTGATGCCTTACTAATAAGGCCAATTTCTATGCCTTCTGAAATCTAGCAAAGTAATTATTAAGTTCTAGGTTAAGCCTCTATTTCAAGGCAAGTTATAATGATGTATCTAAGTAACCCAATCCAACATTTGCAAGCACTCACGCAAACGAATGAGCCGCGCATCTTAATCGGTCTAGCTGGCCTACCTGGTTCAGGCAAAACCACGCTAGCTCAGCAGTTACAGCTTGATTTCCTAAGCGCTCATCCCAATTGCTCGATGCAGGTTCTAAGTATGGATGGCTTTCATTTAAGCAAAGCTCAACTTCAAGCTCTGCCAAATCCAGAGCGTGCCTTCGCTCGGCGCGGAGCACCTTGGACATTCGATGCGCTTGGTTTTGTACAAAAATTGCGTGAGCTGAAAGGAGGGCAGGGGCGAGTGACTTGGCCGATCTTCGAGCATCGTGTCGGTGATCCGGTGGCTGATGCGATTGTGATTGAGCCAAATTGCCAACTTATTTTGGTGGAGGGTTTATATATTCTTTACCGCGAGCAGGCGTGGGCAGGTTTAGAAGGTCTATGGGATGAAACTTGGTATTTAGATACCCCTCTTGAGCTAGCCGAAGCTCGCTTAGTACAACGTCACCAGCAGGCCTGGGGTATTAGTCAGGCAGCTGCTTTAGAGCGGGTTTTATCCAGTGATGCCAAAAATGCGGCTTTAGTGGCCAGTTTACGTGAGCGTGCTGATTATTTAGTGCAGGTTTAGTGAAAGCGGTTGCTTAATATGAGTTTAAAACGAGTGTAAGAGCCTGCCTACACTCGCTATTAGCATCAATTACTTGCGTAACTGCTCTACCCAAGCTTGTAAGCTCAGTAGTTGCTCCACGATCAAGCTTTGAGTGCGCTCATCAACGAGTACTCCATTTTGATCAAAGGTATTGGCAAAAGCATTACAAAATACCTCAGGTTTATTCAAAGGGTGCAGATTCAGGAAAACACAGACTTGGCGTAGATGGTATTGAGCGCGTGAACTCCCCATGCCACCACCAGACCCCATAATTGCAACAGGTTTACCGGATAATAATTGGTTATTAGGCTCGCGCGACGCCCAATCTAAAGCATTTTTTAAAGCAGGGGCGATTGAATAATTGTACTCAGGGCAAGCTAACAATAAAGCATCAGCCTCAGCAAGTTGGGTCAATAAGTTTTGCACAGCACTGGGCTTGGTGGTTAAGTCCGCATTGTAAAAGGGGATTTCTTGAATATTTGCAATTTTAATCTCAATCCCTGCTGGGGCATGTGCTTGGGCATAATTAAGCAGGCCAGTATTGGTGGATTTGGCGCGTAGACTACCGCTAATAGCTAATACTTTAATGGGTTGGCTCATAAGGTTGTGCTCTTGGTACTATAAAAAAAACGAATCACTGATCCTCAATGAGTAACAACAGGATATAGTATTCGTCCCCTAGGTTCAGAGGCTAGGATAACGAATTAGCAGCTCATAAGCCTAGTGTTTAAGGTTATAACTATTTCAACTCTAATTTGAGAGTCTCGTCAGCACTATGCAAGTATCAGAATTAATCCAGCTACGGCGTTTTATTATTGAATTGGGTATTAGCTTGCATGCTTATGGAGCACCCTCACATCGTTTAGAAAACCTTTTACAGGAAGTGACGGAGGTTTTAGGCATGGAGGGCGTTTTTTTGGTGACACCGACTACCATGCACTTTCTCTTTCGTGAAAAAGCTGCTGACGAGGAGTATACGCATATTGAGCGGGTGCAACCCAATTGCTTAGACCTTAACCGTCTGGCACAGACTCATCAATTAGTCGATCAGGTTTTAACGAAGCAGCTTGATTTATCACAAGCACGCGCTCAATTGGAGCAGATCAAAACTTTGCCTGACCCATACTCTCGGAGCTTAACATTACTTGCTTGGGGTGGGCTGTCTGCGAGTTTTGCACTCGTTTGTGGGGCGAATGGGACTGAAACCATCGTGGCGACTGCTGCGGGTTGCTTTGCTTATGGCTTGGTCGTGTTGGCACAAACTTGGACACGTTTAGAGGAAATGCTCGCACCACTCACTGCTTTATTAATTGCTTTTTTAAGTAGTGGTTTAACCGCTTTAGGTTTGCAGTTTAATGTACCGTTGGTGATTCTTGCGGGCGTTATTGTCTATATTCCGGGCTTGTATATGACAATTGGCCTGCGTGAACTCGCCGCACGGCATGTTTTATCGGGGACTGCACGCATTATGGATGCGGGTATGATGGTGTTTCAACTCTATTTCGGGGCTGTCTTTGGTTTGGCCTTGGCAGCGATTTGGTGGACGATACCGCAAGTACCTATTCAGCCTGCAGTCGTGACTTGGGTCAGTTATTTAGCGGTCTTAGGCTTAAGTATTTCCTTATTAATTATTTTTAAAATCAGTTGGCGGGATGCCCCTTGGGGCTTATTAGCAGGCCTGATTGCTTATCTGAGTACCAGTTTAGGCGCACAGGTCTTTGAGCCAAGCCTTGCGGGTTTAATCGGTGCTTTTGTCGTGGGTATTTATGCGAATGCTTATTCAGTTCTTAAAAATCGTCCTACGTCTATCGTGCTACTACCAGGAGTCGTTTTATTAGTTCCCGGCAGTAAAATGTATATTGGTTTGAATAATGTTGTGACAGGCAATGCCATTCTTGCGAATACGGTGAGTGGTGTACAAGTCTTGCTAGCCTTCATGGCGATAGTTGCTGGACTGATGTTTGCGAATATGGTGCTGCCACCTAAATATCGGCATTAGGTCAAAGTCAGTACTGAATAATAAACAAAAGCACAGCAAGTGAAGCTATTTGTAGAGGGTAGGCCAGATGGATGAAATCCGCTATGATCGGGCATGTATTTTGACTGGCTTATCTTTGGAGGCGTGAACGATGTCTGAACCAGCAATCATTAAAGAATATTCTAATGGGGAGCTGACAATTATTTGGCAGCCGACCAAATGTATTCATTCCACCCTTTGTTTTCGAGGCTTGCCACAAGTCTTTAATCCGCAACAACGCCCTTGGGTAAAAATAGATGCAGCGACCACTGAGCGGCTCATTGAGCAGGTGAATACTTGTCCGTCTGGGGCGCTTTCATACAAAATGAATCATCAGCCAGCCTCAGCAGCTGCCTTAGATGTTGTCAAAGTTAAACTCGTTCCTAATGGCCCTTTATTAGTCCAAGGTATGATTGAAATACAAGATAAAACGGGTGGAGTCACCACCCATACGGCCATGACGGCTTTGTGTCGTTGTGGGGCTTCAGCCAATAAACCCTATTGTGATGGTTCACATCAAAAGATTGGTTTTACCGACTAAGCGGCTAGCCAGTTAATCGCAGTTCCACTGCCAGCTATGCGTTTTTAGCTAGTATCTTAACGCCGATTTAGCGAGGTTTAGAGGCGAGTTTGGCAGGGAATCAGTGTCCAGTGGAATTAAGCGCAAAAGAGTTACAAATCATAAAGAGCCTTGATGATGGCTCTTTATATGCTTCACCAATGTTAGTGCAGCAGCTCTTGCGTTATCCGGGGATGCGTAACCCGCGCCTTTTTCTAAGCTTTGATTACCACGGGCAAGCCAATGGTTATTTGCCAGTGGGGCAGTGTTATAGCGATGAAACTTATACTTATATCGCGGCTATGCCCCAATCACCCGCCATTAGTCCAAGCTATCCACCAGGGGCTGTACAGGTTTTAAAGCGCTTACGCTTGGCTTATTTTGATACCGATATTGTCAGTGATGATCCTAGTTTTAGGCAAGAACCAACCGCAAGCGCCTATGGTTTAGCACTGGATTCGTATTTGCAATTATTATCCCCTAGCCGTCGTACAGATATTCGGCGCAAGCTGAAAAAGCTTAATGCTTTTACAATTAGTAGCGGTAGTTTGCTGGATGTCGTGGCTGCTCGACCGTGGTTGATTGAGCTTTGGGCAGAACGCTTGAGTGCGGCTGAGTTACTTGATCAAGATATTTATGCTCGTGTGACGATTGCTTGGTTAGCTGCAGTCCAACACTCAGGGCGGGCGAGTTTGAAAATTGATCGTTACCAACTGCAGGGCAAAACCGTTGGGATTAATTGTTGTGTATTGCATCGGTATCAGGGGCGTTTGCACTGCGATGATTATTTGACTTGGTATGATCCTCAACTAGCCTCAGGACTTGGGATTATGAGTGCAGTTCGCAATTTAACGAACCCGTTGTTATTGGGCAGCCGTTATAATTTGGCGAATCCGGGGGTTGGGGGTATTCATCCGCGTCATTTGTATAAACTGAATCTACTACCGGCCAGTATCCGTTTGACTCAGGCTGTGTTTGATACCCGCTCGATTCGGCAAACCAAGCAGCTTGCTTCTGGATAGTTTTCTGGATAGGAAACTGTCACAATGAACCAATGATAGCCCGCAAATATCTCTATCTCATCGCACTGGCTCGTGAAAAGCATTTTGGTCGCGCTGCCTTTGCTTGTCATATTTCACCCTCTACTTTATCTGCTGCGATTCGTGAAATTGAATTGGAATTAGGCGTGGCGGTGGTAAATCGGGGGCGCTCATTTGGCGGTTTAACCCGTGAAGGTCAATGTGTAGTTGAACATGCGATTCGTTTAGCCAGTACCGCTGAAGGCTTGCGTCAAGAGCTACGCTCTTTGCGTGAGGAACTTACGGGGCATTTAAGTTTGGGCGTGATTCCAACGGCATTGACCGTTGTTGCTAGCCTCACTGCTGCGTTTGCCCGTCAACATCCGCAAGTTAATTTAGAAGTACGCTCCTTGGGTACTAATGAGATTCTTAAGCGAATGCAGCAGTTCGATCTAGATGCAGGCATTATGTATGTTGAATCAGGCTTGCAGCAGCAATTATTCACGGTGTCTTTGTGGGAGGAGCATCATGTCTTTTTATGCCCAATGAACAGTGAGCTAGCCAGTCGTGAGGCTATTACTTGGTATGAAGCCACCCATACACCTCTGTGCTTGCTAACGCCTGATATGCAAAATCGTAAAATGATCGACGCAATTTTTAGTCAATTAGGCTATAGCGCCAAACCGAGTTTAGAGACTAATTCAATTATTAGTATCCTCGCGCATGTTTCCGCAGGTGGTTGGTCAGCCATTTTGCCGGAGAATGTTTTGGAATTGATTGGCGTGCCTGCAGGTGTGAAGGTCTTGCCTCTGACTGAGCCGCGCTTGAGTTCACAAACAGGCTTAGTGGTGGCTGGTAGAGCGCCTTGGCCGCCTGTATTAACCGCTTTGCTTCAGGTCGCTGAGCAATTAAGCCCTAAATCAACTCACAATCCACTTTAAATTAATTGGGAGTCAATTCTAAATTAACTCTAAGTCTATCCCCTTGTCGTTGTATAATAAATCCGAATACTTCTTCTAAATTTTCTACTTTCCTAAACAAACGGCTTGCCCTATGCTGCAAACTTGAGGGAGAGCACACATCCATACGATTTAAGCGAGCTTGACCTTAGTTATAAAATAATCAGGATGCTCACTATGACTGCCACCATCCAAGCCTTGATCAATACGCACCGCGACCAAGCGGGGGCTTTATTACCAATTTTGCATGCCATTCAAGATCAATTCGGTTATGTGCCTCCTGAGGCGATCCCCTTAATCGCGAATAGTCTCAATCTCTCTCGTGCGGAAGTGCAGGGTGTTATTAGTTTTTATCATTATTTTCGTAGTACACCTGCAGGTAAACATACCTTACATATCTGTCGTGCTGAGTCCTGCCAAGCGATGGGAAGCCATGAGTTAGAAACCCATGCCAAGGCAGCGTTAGGGATTGATTATCACCAAACGACTACCGATGGCAATATTAGTTTAGAGCCAGTGTATTGTTTAGGGAATTGTGCCTGTTCACCGTCAGTGCGCGTCGGGGATGAAATACTCGGGCGCATGGATGCGGTGCAATTGGATGCTTTGATTGCGCAATTGCGTCAAGGAGCGGCTGTATGAGTTATAAGATTTATGTACCTTGTGATACGACGGCAGTTTCAGTGGGCGCGGATAAGGTTGCTGCTGCACTGAGCCAGCAAGCTCAACAACAAGGTTTAGAATTAACCCTCGTGCGTAATGGTTCACGCGGCCTCTTTTGGCTTGAACCTATGCTAGAGGTGGAAACTTCACAAGGGCGGATTGCCTATGGCCCAGTGCGGGTGAGTGATCTTGAGAGTTTATTGGAAGCTGAGTTTTTCAAAGGAGGGGATCATCCACTGAAGCTGGGTTTGACCGAAGAAATTCCCTTTTTAAAGCAACAAGAGCGCCTGACCTTTGCACGGGTTGGGGTGATTGATCCGGTGTCTGTGGCTGAGTATGAAGCGCATGGCGGCTGGGTAGGATTGCGTAAGGCTCTGAGTTTGACAGCTACCGATATAGTTGCTGCGGTCACTGTTTCGGGTTTACGGGGGCGCGGTGGTGCTGCTTTTCCGACCGGTATTAAATGGCAAACTGTCCTCAAGGCGCAGGCTGAACAGAAATATATAGTGTGTAATGCCGATGAGGGGGATTCAGGGACTTTCTCCGACCGAATGCTAATGGAAGGGGATCCGTTTTGTTTAATCGAAGGAATGATAATTGCGGGCATCGCGGTGGGGGCTAGCCAAGGCTATATCTACCTGCGCTCTGAATATCCGCGTGCGTTTAAAACACTGAAAACCGCGATTAATCATGCTAAAGCGGCGGGTTTTTTAGGGGCGAATATTCTTAATGCGGGTAAAACTTTTGAGCTAGAAGTACGCCTTGGGGCGGGTGCTTATATCTGTGGCGAAGAGACCTCTCTTTTAGAGAGCTTAGAGGGTAAGCGGGGGCAAGTACGCGCTAAACCGCCTCTTCCTGCGATTCAAGGTTTATTCGGTAAACCGACCGTTGTGAATAATGTGGTTACGCTAGCGAGTGTGCCAATAATTTTGGCTAAAGGTGCTGAGTTCTATGCCAATTACGGCATGGGGCGTTCACGCGGTACTTTAGCTTTCCAATTAGCGGGGAATATTAAGCAGGGTGGTTTGGTAGAAAAAGCCTTTGGTTTGAGCTTGCAGGCGCTATTAAATGATTTCGGCGGAGGGAGTCAATCGGGCAAACCGATTCGTACCGTACAAGTGGGCGGCCCCTTAGGGGCT
>JBJOOT010000011.1:0-37742 GCA_046051185.1 Pseudomonadota bacterium
GGTTAAGAGCTGGCGACGCTCACCCGCTTGTAGCCCATTTTGACGAAATCGTGCTTCAATTGCTTTAATACGGTTTTGCTGATTCACTAAAACCAAACGCTCTTGAGCGGTTAAAGCCCCAGAGCGATAACCTTGTTCAATTTTCCGCGCGTGTTCAGCTTGGATCGCATTGATGCTACTTTTCAGTGCAATAGGTGAAGCCTGTAATGAACTAGCAATGAGCAGCAAGCTCCCCATCAGACCCCATAAAATCGTTTTGTTATTCATATTATGCCCTTTAGATTAGTTATTGCCCTACAGTAAACGCCCCCGTTTACTGCTCAATAAGACGCCATATCAAAAGAAGCGTTTAAGTTTTAGCCATTAATTCATTTTATTTCCACATTTCATCCTGAATTCATGCCCAGTCAGTCCAAATGTGTATTAACCCAGCAAATCCTCCTGCTATAAGGGTCGAATGAAGCTGTTAAATTCTCGCCCCATTATTTATTTTACGATTGGTTTGCTAGTTGGAGGCAACCTCAGCTATCTATTTGAATTTAATGTCAAGTATAGTTCAGAATTCGAGGTTTATCGGCTGGAACCCTTGTTAAATTTATTAGTCCATTTAACTATTTGGGGTGTGATCCTTGGGGGATTGACCGTACTTCTTAGTCGCGGGATTGCCGTCGTTTTTCTAACTGAGCCTAAAAAAAATGCACCTCACCAGTCTCAGCCCAATAACGCAGATCGAGCCTCTAAAAACTAAATACCAAAAAAAACGCCTCCATCAGGAGGCGCTTGCTTGATAAATTTAGCTAAACCTTATTGTTGGCAACCTGCACACCAACACGGGCGACTACGAATAAAGTTTAAGATCGCTTGATGCTTATAAGCCTGACCTAAAGGTTGGTTGATGTATTCTTTACTCCCCCATGAACCATAACGACGATAAGTCCGTGGTGAGGAATAGTGTGCGAATAAGTTACCGCCCTCACGCTTCCAACCTTCCAAGAATTGGGTATATAAAGTTCCCATCCGTGGATGACGGTTGGCTTGATACAACAGTGGATTCGGCATCTGCATATCATGGGTCGTTTTGAAATCCACCAAGCCTTGCCCGCCTTCATACGCCATCAGGGGTAGACCGTATTTATTCGCTATGGCTTTTTGCTTACGAATAAAGGCTAAAACATTATTAATTGAATACCGATATTGATCATCGGTCATCAATTTAAAGGTTTCATCCAGATTACGGACTAACTGAATCGACTGATGATCACCAAAGAAATACGGCGCAATCGCAAACGCATCTGCAGATTTATAAGCCTCTTTATGCCCAAGCACAGTTTCAGCAACTTCTTCATTAATCGTCCAACCGGATAGAATCCGCACTAAGCGCTGCGAGCCACCAAAGACTTGTTCCCAAATACGGAAAATTTCTACCGAACGCTCCGAGTAATAACGATAGCCTGCCCGATTTTTATTCGTATCTAAACGCCGAGCCATCCCCATATCCCGCACATAGTTACCTTGGAGGAAAATAAAATTCCAAGTCTCATTACTGTATTCAATATGCGGCTTCAAATTCGGGCGTAAGCGCTGCTTCACAAGCTGTGCAAACTGCATCACATAATTATTATCGGCAGCATGGTGGATCGTAAACCACGGATGTGCATTCAAACGATTGGCCAATTCAATCTGAATTTCAATCGGCGCCCCTCGATTAGTCTGACTGCCGCCCCAAGTAGCATCGGTCAGTTTCTGGCGTTGATTCCATGAACTTTGCGGGTTATTGCTAATCCCACTCATATTCATAAAACGAATCGACTTAAAGTCTTTCATATAGTCCAGATAGTCTGGATTAAAGATTTGCTGCTCATAATTTTGCACAAAGGGCTGATAGTTGCCACGACAAGCCCCTGCATTAGGCACACGCTTGAACGGATTATTCGCGCAGATGCCATCCGGTGGCAAAATGCGAATATTACGTACATAGTTATTCGGATTGGATTCCAAAATACGCAAAGTGGCATCGAATTTATTATCACTGCCCGCGAATAGCTCAATCGTATCTTGCCCTTGGCCGGCAGCAACTAACTTAGCATCACCACCGTATTGAATTTTACCCTGCCCGTCATACAGCACAGTATAACGCCCCCCCGGAATCGCTTGTGCGGGAAGATTACTGACAAAACGAGTACCGGCTATTTGCCCATTTAAACGGGCAGGCCAGCCATTAGCATCTAATTGCACATTCGCCCCTGTTAACCAAGGACGCGCATCTTCAAAGGGTAAAGCTGCACGGAACAGATCAATGAAAGGTACACTGGCATCATCTTCGGTCAGTTCATTGGTATTTGATGCCAAGGGCGAAGTTTGGTTATTCGCCATTGCGAAGGGTGCGACTAAAGCGACACACACCGTCGCTACACCTAGCCCTATATGTTTCAGCAGTAATGACATTAGTCTTATATCCTCATGTTTTTAGCTTATTCAGGTGGCACTAAGCCTATCGTCTTGAGTCTTGTATATAAAGTAGTGTATGACTAAAAGTATTGTTTTTTGCATAAAACAACTATTTAAACCAGTTTACCTAGGCTTGATGCAAGCATTACAATGTTGCCCCCAACGAAAATTTTATATTTTTTCAAAACTGATTGGAGTCCACTGTGGCTATTGAACGTACTATTTCTATTATTAAGCCGGATGCGGTTGCCAAAAATGTCATCGGTCAAATCTATACTCGCTTTGAAAACGCTGACCTAAAAATCATTGCTGCACGTATGGTGCACCTCAGCCAAGCGCAAGCCGAAGGCTTTTATGCTGTTCACAAAGATCGTCCTTTCTTCAACGACTTAGTAAGCTTTATGACCTCAGGCCCGGTGATGGTGCAAGTGTTAGAGGGTGAAAATGCGGTCGCAAAAAACCGTGAGCTGATGGGAGCAACCAATCCTAAAAATGCGGATAAAGGTACTATTCGTGCCGATTTTGCAGATAGCATTGATGAAAATGCCGTGCATGGCTCTGATAGTTTAGAAAATGCAACGATTGAAATTGCTTACTTCTTTGGTAACGATGGCGATCTTTGCCCACGTACTCGTTAATACTTTTTGAGTAAGGTCAGGGTCATCTGTGTCTGATACAAGCGTCAAAGTCAATCTTCTCGATTTCAGTCATGAAGCTATGAAAGCATGGTTCACTAGTGTGGGGGAAAAACCCTTCCGTGCGACCCAAGTGATTAAATGGCTGCATCAAATGGGAGTCGATGATCTTGCACAGATGACCAATCTTAGTAAGCCGCTTCGTGCCTTCTTACAAGAGCATGCCGAAATTCGTGCGCCAGAAATCGTGATGGAACAACAATCTGCCGATGGTACTTGTAAGTGGGTACTACGCTTAGCAGATGGCAATGCCATTGAGACAGTTTTCATTCCTGAAGACGATCGCGGCACTTTATGTATCTCTTCACAGGTAGGTTGCGCATTGGATTGCACCTTCTGTTCTACAGCTCGCCAAGGCTTTAATCGTAATTTGACGGTTGCAGAAATTATTGGTCAGCTGTGGATTGCCAAGCGGACTTTGCAAAAAGATCCCAAAGGAGAACGAGCCGTCACTAATGTGGTGATGATGGGGATGGGAGAGCCTTTACTCAATTTTGAGCCGGTCGTCTCTGCCTTACGCCTCATGTTAGATGATAACGCTTATGGTTTAAGCCGCCGTCGGGTAACGGTGAGCACCTCAGGTGTATTGCCTGCGATGGGGCGCTTAGCCGAGACTTTAGATGTCTCTTTAGCCGTCTCTTTGCATGCCCCAAATGACGAATTGCGCAATCGGCTAGTTCCTCTGAATCGTAAATACCCTATTAAAGACTTATTAGCCGCTTGCCAAAGTTTCCTTGATAAAAAAGACACGCAACGTAAGCATATTACTTGGGAATATGTCATGCTAGAGGGGGTCAATGATACCGAGCAGCATGCACAGGAATTAGCAACCTTGCTACGGGGCATTCCTTCAAAAATCAATCTAATTCCCTTCAATCCCTTCCCGGATACTCGCTATAAACGTTCGAGTAATAATCGGATTTATCGCTTTCGCGACATCCTGCAAGAGTCCGGTTATACTGTTATGACTAGAAAAACACGCGGCGATGATATCGATGCTGCTTGTGGTCAATTAGCAGGGGAAGTGAATGACCGCAGTCGTAGAGAGATCCATTTCGCCCGCATTGAACAAGGGCATTAAGGGCAAAAAATAGATGAGAATAACAACTAAATCGCTAGCCGTTTTACTGCTAGCTGTTGCCTTATCGGCTTGTGCTAGCAACCCTAGCGGACCTAGCAAAAAAGAAACTGCAGAATACTATGCGCAATTAGGGGTTGGCTATTTACAAAAAAACCGCCTTGAATTAGCACAAGAAAACCTCGAAAAAGCCTTAAAAATTAATCGTAATTCCAAAGATGCCCTGCATTACTCCGCTTTGCTCGAAGAACGCTTAGGTAATATGCAAAAGGCTCAGGCCTTATTCAATCGGGCTATGCAGCTAGATGGTAAAAACCCAGAGTTATTAAATAATTACGGCTCGCATCTTTGCAAACAAGGGCAGTATCAAGCGGCTGTAGCGGCGTTTAGAGCGGCGATCAAAGACCCGCTCTACCAAACTCCTGAGTTTGCTTATACCAATGCAGGGATTTGCTTACAAAAAGCTAAAATTCCGCAACAAGCAGAGGGCTATTACCGCAAAGCCTTAGAACATAACCCCCAATTCGCACTCGCCTTATACCAAATGGCTGAATTAGAATATGCGCGCGGTGAAAATGCCAAGGCACAAGCCTTCCTTTATCGGTATAATGAGCGCGCTCAGAGTACAGCAGAAACCCTATTCTTATGTTATAAGATCAATCGGGCATTAAATGATACAACCGCCGCTGAAGAATGTGCGACTAAGCTAATAGCGCAATTTCCCAATAGCGCCGAAGCTAAACAGATTAACTGAAACCTGAACTATTAAGTATTTTGGAGTGGGGCGTGACGGACACTAACGCAGACATGGATGTAAAACCAGACGAGCAGCCTATTGTTGTTGAAAAACGTGATGATGGCATTGTACGTCCGGGCGATCTTTCAGCCAAACTGCAAGCTTGCCGCGAACGAGCTGACTTAGATCAAGACCAAGCAGCGATTGCCATGCGTTTATCACCCGCGATGATCAAAGCGCTAGAAGGTGAAAACTTTGCTGAATTACCGGATCCACCTTATGTGCGGGGCTATTTACGCAGTTATGCTCGCTTAGACGAAAGTGACCCACAAGATCTTATTCGTACTTATGAAGTCTTACGGGGGGCTGATCCTGACTCCTTAAATATCCCCCTACCAGTTACTTTAACTCGTGTACATAAGCCTAGTATCTCACCGACGACCGTGCGTATGTTGGGTTTGGTCGCTTTAGTATTATTGCTCGGTGTATTATCAATGATTCCGGGCATCAATCAGTGGGTTAAGCAAACTTGGCAATCCTTTGCGGCGGCTCAGCCCGGCTCAGCCCCGACCATGATTGCAGCCCAAAAAACCAATCCCCCAGCTACAACAACGGCTTCTGCAACCGGAACAAGCACTGATTTAACGGCAACACAACCGATACCTACACCTAGCTCACCCGCTTTAGCGAGCACCACTCAAGATAGCCCTGCTTCAAGTACTGGCTCAGAATTAGTTCAACCTAGCCCTAGCCTAACTACAGGCACAGAGAGCAGCACGGGTACGAACACTACTGAAGCAGCCACTAGTGCCACAACGCCAAGCGCCTCAACTCCCCCTGAGTCAACCGCTAGTAGCCCAACTACTAATACGCCTAGCCCGACTAGTCCAACAGAATCTAATCCAGCGACGACAGTAGCAATGACCCTAACTGCAGCTACCACCGCTGACCCGAATACAACGACCGCAAGTACTAATTCAAGTAGCTCAGCTAGCACCAGCCCTGCTGCGACCACGCCTGCTAGCTCTGCAACAGCTACCGGAACGCTGGAGCCTACCGCCACTAGCACACCTGCCGTTGACCCCAATAAACCAGCAGAAACAGCAGCAACTACACAGCAGCCGATTGACGGTGAAGTCACTGTACGCATGGAATTTACTCAAGAAGTATGGATGCAAGTCAAAGATGGCAGCAATAAGTCTATTTTTGAATCGCTTAATTCACCCAATACTTGGAAGCAATTTAAAACACGCACACCACTTACCTTTAAGATCGGTAATGCACCAGGAGTAAAATTGTATTTAAACGGTCAGGCCTATGACCATGCTAAATACACCCGAGGCAGTGTGGCACGCTTTACAGTGAACTAATTCATGGCAAAAACAATTCAATCTATTCGTGGGATGCATGACATCCTGCCTGAACAATCGGCTGCATGGCAATCTTTAGAGAGCACTGTACGTCAATTACTTGCTCGCTATAGCTATCGAGAGATACGCACACCTTTGCTTGAGTTGACTGAATTATTTAAGCGTGCCGTCGGTGAAGTAACCGATATTGTTGAAAAAGAAATGTATACCTTTGCGGATCGTAATGGCGATAGTCTTTCTTTACGCCCCGAAGGTACTGCCAGTTGTGTACGGGCTGGCATTGAGCATGGCTTATTTTATAACCAGCAACAACGCCTCTGGTATACAGGGCCAATGTTTCGCCATGAGCGTCCGCAAAAAGGGCGTTATCGTCAATTTCATCAAGTCGGTGTAGAAACTTTTGGGATTCAAGGCCCTGATATTGATGCTGAATTAATCGCTTTAAGTGCGCGTTTGTGGCAAGAGTTAGGCATCAAACAAGTACGCTTAGAACTCAATTCACTCGGCACTCCTGCTTCGCGAGCCGTTTACCGCGACAAGTTGATTGAATATTTCTCAGCACATTTTGATCAGCTCGATGAAGAAGCCAAGCAACGGCTGCATACGAATCCGATGCGGATTTTAGATACGAAGCATCCGATGACGCGCCCAATTGCCGATGCAGCACCGAGTTTGCATGATTATTTAGACCCTGAATCGAAACAGCATTTTACACAGCTTTGCAGTATGCTCGATGCAATGGGAATTCCGTATCTCATCAACCCGCGCTTAGTTCGGGGTTTAGATTATTATACTCGCACAGTCTTTGAGTGGATTACTGAAGAATTAGGTGCACAAGGCACTATTTGTGCAGGTGGGCGCTATGATGGCTTAGTCAAGCAATTAGGTGGACATGATACGCCTGCTTGTGGCTTTGCAATGGGCATGGAACGTTTATTAGAGTTAATGCAAATCCAAGCGCAAGCCTTAAGTGCTAATACACCTGATATTTATTTAGTTTTAGCCGGTGAGGCCGCCACACAACAAGGCATAGTCTTAGCTGAGCAATTGCGTACTGAGCTACCTAAGCTCAAACTGCAAGTGAATACGGGGGGCGGCAGCATCAAAACGCAGATGAAGCGTGCTGATAAATCGGGAGCACCTTATGCCTTGATTCTAGGTGAGCACGAATTAGCCGCAGGTGAAATTGGCTTTAAACCCATGCAAAATGCTACCACGACACAATTGAACTTTAAGCTTACTGAGCTAAGCCAACAGCTTGCCACTCAGTTACAACTCACTCAATCTTAAAAACCTAACAATGAAGTATAACCAGCAGAACTAAGAGGCCTAAGCATGATTGATTATAATAAGACCGACGACGAACAAGCTGAAGAGATTAAAAATTGGTGGAAAGAAAATGGTGTGTCCGTCATTGCGGGGATTGCTTTAGCAATTGCTGCTTTATTTGCTTGGGAATACTGGCAAAAATACCAAATTACCCAAATGGAAACAGCCTCCACACTGTATACCACCACACAAACCACTGCTGATCCAGCTATTGCCACTAAAAATCTTGAGCAATTACAGTCTGAATATGCCAAATCACCCTATGCAGCCTTAGCTTCTTTAGATACGGCCAAGCAACAGGCCGAAAAAGGTGAGTATGAACCCGCTATAGCTGCTTTGCGGTGGGTGATTGCACATAGTCAAGATCCTGATTTAAAAAATATCGCTTCAGTACGTTTAGCTCGCGTACTCGCATCGACAGGGCAATACGATGAAGCTTTATCTTTAGCGAGCCAAACTTATGCTGCGTCTTATGAATCCGTACTAGAAGAAATTAAAGGCGATATTTATAGCGCACAAAATAAAGTCGAGGATGCACGCAAGGCTTATGAACGTGCTATTCTGGCTGCTAAAAATGGTTCTAATGAATTGATTAAAATCAAGCTTGATAACCTCGGTAAAGGAGCTTAGACCTATCCATGAGATCTTTAGCCACTGTTATTACTAGTCTGTTTTTAGCAGCAAGCTTAACGGCTTGTAGTAGCTTTTCTAGTATGCTGCCTGCTAAAGATCCGAATCCGCCTAAAGAATTGCAAGCAATCCAAACACCTGCAAATGTACAAACTCTGTGGAAAGTCAGTACTGGCAGTAGTGATAAGGCGTATGTGCGAATTTATCCTTATGTGGATGAAACTGCTGTCATAGTTGCTGGTGGAGGATCTACTAGTGCTTGGGATAAAACGAAGGGTAGTCTGCTTTGGAAAACACCGATTAGTGAAGAAATTACTGGTGGAGTGAACGGCGGTGAAGGCTTAGTTTTCGTCGGAACAAGTGAAGGAAGTGCGATTGCTCTAGATCGCCAAACTGGCAAAATCCGCTGGATTGAGCATTTAAATAGTGAGGTATTATCAGTATCTGCCGCAAGTAAAGGGCGTGTGGTTTTTCGCACAGGTGATGGGCAATTGACCGGCTTATCAACACAAACGGGGGAGATTATTTGGCAACAAATTCGCCCTAGCCCCGAATTATCCTTACGCGGTGCGGGTGCACCCTTGATTGTCGGTAGTGCGATCATCGCAGGCTTTGATAATGGCACAGTCACTGCTTTTGATTTAGAAGCAGGCACAGGCTTATGGGAAGCGATCTTATCCGTCCCGCGAGGGCGTAATGATTTAGACAAGATTACCGATGTAGATGGACGGATTAAGCAAGTCGGCTCAGCCTTGTTTGCAGCAAGCTATAATGGACAAATCGCAGGCATTCGCTTGCAAGATGGGGGCTTAGGTTGGGCGCAGCCTTATTCTAGTTATGCAGGTGTAGACGCGGATGCTAATGGTTTGTATAGCACCGATGTAGAAGGTAATGTCTGGAAGATCAATCCACAAACAGGTGCTCCTATTTGGAAAATGGATGATCTACAACGGCGCATACCAACTGCTCCAACTTTAAGCAGTGATTATATCGTAGTCGGCGATTACGCAGGCTATTTGCATTGGATTAATACCCGCAATGGTCAAACTGTAGCACGCCTACAGAGCGATACGGCGGGTTATACTGTACCACCGATTAGTGATGGTCGAGTGGTTTATACTTTTGGTAAGAGTGGCGTCTTAGCGGCTCATGCCCTGCAATGATGATGAATGAATGAGACCGGTTTTTGCTCTTGTTGGCCGCCCCAATGTGGGCAAATCTACCCTGTTTAATCGCCTGACCCGTTCACGCGATGCCTTAGTTGCTGATTTCCCGGGTTTGACCCGTGATCGTAAATACGGTACGGGTGAAATGTTTGAGCGTGATTATCTAGTGATTGATACCGGTGGTTTAAGCGGTGAAGAGCTAGGAATTGATCAATACATGGCACGCCAAACCTTAGCAGCCGTTGCTGAAGCCGATGCGATGATGTTCATCGTTGATGGTAAGCAAGGTTTGAATGCTGGTGATGAGTATATTGCTCAACAGTTGCGCGAAACGGGCAAGCCCGTTTTTCTCATTATTAACAAAACCGATCGAGTCGACCCTGATCAAGCGGCTGCTGAATTTTATGGCTTAGGTTTTGCTGAAGTGTATAGCATTGCTGCTGTGCATGGTCGGGGTGTAACTTCCATGATGGATGACATTCTGAGCCACTTCCCTGCTGATGAAGTTGATGAAACGGTAGAGCTTGAAGAAGGTGAAGAACAGGCCATTCGAATTGCCTTTGTAGGTCGGCCGAATGTTGGCAAATCAACTTTAGTCAATCGTATCTTAGGTGAGGAGCGAGTGATTGCTTTTGACGAGCCGGGTACGACTCGTGACAGTATATTCATTCCCTTTGAACGAGACGGCCAACAATATACTTTAATTGATACAGCAGGGGTACGTCGCCGGAGTCGTGTCAATGAAACAATTGAAAAATTCAGTATCATCAAGACTTTAGATGCCATTCGTGAAGCGCATGTTGTCATTATGTTGGTTGATGCACAAGATAGTATTACCGATCAGGATGCACATTTATTAGGCTTAATCTTGGACGCAGGCAAAGCTTTAGTGCTCGCGATCAATAAATGGGATGGCCTAGAAAGTGATGAGCGTGACCGGATTAAAGATCAATTAGACATCAAATTACCGTTCTTAGATTTTGCAGAAAAACATTTCATTTCTGCTTTGCATGGTACAGGCGTAGGTTTATTGTATAAGTCCATTCATGCGGCTTATGACTCGACGATGCTGAAAGTTCCCACCTCTCGCTTGAACCGCATTCTAGAAAATGCTGTACAAATGCATCAGCCGCCCTTAGTCAGTGGACGACGGATTAAACTTCGTTATGCCCACCAAGGAGGGAGCAATCCGTTTTTAATTGTGATTCATGGCAATCAGACGGATAAAGTCCCCCCTGCTTATGAACGCTATTTAATTAATTATTTTCATAAAACCTTGAAGCTCACCGGAACTCAAGTCAAAATCGAATTTAAAACGGGTGAGAATCCTTTCGAAGGTAAGCGTAATAATTTAACACCACGCCAAATTCATAAGAAAAAACGGTTAATGAAATTTACTGCTGGTAAAAAATAACTCATAACATCTGAGGGGCTGAGTGGAGCATAGTACCAATCTACTAGAAGGCATTTTATTACTATTGGTCATGTCAGTAGCCTCTGTGGCTGCATTTCGTACTTTCAAACTCCCGCCTATTCTCGGTTATTTATTAGTCGGTGCACTCAGTAGCGAGCATGCTTTAGGTTGGTTACCTGAAAATCATTCGATTGAGTTTATGGCTGAGGTCGGAGTAGTTTTTCTACTCTTTGCTATCGGCCTTGAATTTTCTGTTACTCAATTTCTAGCCATGCGGCGTACTGTGCTCGGTTTGGGTGGCTTACAAATGCTATTGTCCACCTTGGTTGGCTTCGTTTTATTAAATTATTTGAATGTCAGTTGGGAGGGGGCGATTATTGCGGCGGGAGCAATGGCGCTATCCTCTACGGCGATTGTGGTTAAACAACTCACCGATCAAGGTGAAATGCATGAGCGGCATGGGCAATTAGCACTTGGCATTTTGTTATTTCAAGATATTGCCGTCGTACCATTTCTAATCGCTATTCCCTTATTAAGCCATAATACGGCGGCTGACCCCGATCTCGTCGTTATGGGTTTAAATGCACTCGGTAATATACTGGTTTTAGCTTTGATGCTGTTTACGGCTCATTATGTTCTGCGCCCTTTATTTCAAAAAGTCGCTAATGCGCAATCGGTTGAATTATTTAATATTACCGTGCTACTGGTCGCACTCACTTCGGCATGGGTCACGCAATCTCTAGGTATGTCGCTTGCCTTAGGGGCTTTTTTGGCTGGTATGATGCTCAGTGAAACTGAATATAAGCATCAAATTGAAACAGAGATTCGCCCATTTCGCGATATTTTAATGGGTTTGTTCTTTATTACAGTCGGCGCTAAATTAAACCTCTCCGTTTTACCTGAATTATGGCTCTCTATTCTCTGGCTTTTGCTTGGGATTATCCTGATCAAGGCTATTATTGTCGCTGGCTTAGTGCGCTTATTTAAGAATAGCAAAGGTGTTTCTGTTCGCACTGGTCTAGTACTGGCTCAAGGCGGGGAATTTGGCTTTGCCCTACTTTCTTTAGCCTTAAGTAATCGCTTACTCACCCAAGATGAGGTGCAAGCAGCTTTAGCCGCGATTGTGATTAGTATGGCCTTGGCTCCTTTAATTATTCGCTCCAATGATAAGGTGACTCGTAAATTACTGAGTGATAGCTATCTTAAACAGCGTTACAAAGATGTACATGCTTTTAGTCGAGAAGTGAAAGAGGTCGATAATCATGTGATCATTTGTGGGTATCGACGTGTCGGACAAGGTCTCGCTCGCTTATTGCAAGAACAAGGCGTGTCTTATCTTGGTTTAGAGTTAGACTCTAAAATCGTCACGGAGGCTTGGGAAGCAGGTGAAACGGTATATTATGCGGATGCAAGCCGTACTGAAATTCTCATGGCGGCAGGAATTCAACGGGCGCGTTTAGTAGTTATTACGATTACAGCCCCTGAAATCGCTCAGCAAATTACAGAAGCTGCCCGCAAAAAGAATAAGAGCATTCCCATTATTGTCCGCGCACGTGATGATACTTATTTAGAAACCTTGATTCAATTAGGGGCTACAGAAGTTTTACCGGAGTCCCTAGAAGCTAGCGTGATGGTAGCCCAACGAGTTTTAGAAAAATTAGAGCTACCTAATGAAGAAATTGAACAAGTTGTCAATCGTATTCGGGTTGAGGGCTATCACCAACTGAAAAGCTTCTTTCACGGTCTTACTCAAAAGGCCACCAGTAAATCAGAAACTTTCCTGCATAGCATTGTGCTACAAGAAACGGATAAAGCCGTTGGTAAACGAATTGCTGACCTCAATCTAGCCAGTATGGATATTACCCTCAAGGCACTCAAACGGGGAGAAATTCGAGGCGACCAACCCTCACCAGAGATGATTTTACAAGCCGAAGATACTTTAATTATTGAAGGAAAAGTTGACCGTTTTAAAGAAATTGAGAAAAAAATTCACGGTGAACGTAAAGAAACTAAAGAGAAGGATAAGGACACTAAAATAGCCTCAGAAACTCCCTCTCTAACCCCTACAGCTACCCCAGAAGAGCCGCAATCTAGCTCACAAAAACCCGAGCTATAGCGCCTGTCATTAGCAATTCTTTTTAAGATGCCTATTTTTTTTGCCATCTGTCTGCTGAAAATCCTCGCTTATCGAGCATTTCATGAATATTTTTTAGAGCATGGTACTCTTTTAGGCAGGTAATGCGTTTAGTAAGTGATTTCTGGTGATTAATTTGCTAAAAATCCATGCTAAATAAGCACTATACTACATTTCGGGCAAGCTGCTTTAAGCCTCTTCTAACGAAGTGTTGATAGGTCTTATGAATAGGTTTTATAGCTTAATGACTAGTGAGTTAGGAAGTCATCATAACTTATACGCATGCTGAATACTTGATGCACTATATTCAGGTTTAATTAGCCAGCAAGTTAAGTTAAGGACTATCCGCAGAACTTCTGACTTAATTTACTGTCCATATTTGAATTTGTGATGTAATCGTCATCAGGGCTAAACATGACTTTTACAGCGTGGATGCTGACCTCCGTGTGCAGGACTATCACGGATGGCATCTGGACAGGATAACCAGTGAGTCAGGTTATAACAGTATGTTTACAATCGTGTCCCATACAGCTAGCTGCAATCACTGCAATTAGGATTTAAGTGCTGCACAAGGGCTCCAATAATTAAAGGTTACAGGAAATGAATACAGCAACTCGCGCCTTAGACTCTTCTCTGTCTGAAACCGTGACTCGCACACTCCAAGACTATCTGAATACTTTAGGGGATCATGAAGCAAGTAACATCTATCGCTTAGTGGTCGATGAAGTCGAGCGTCCTATGTTAGAAGTAATGATGCGTTATACCCACGGCAATCAATCACGTGCAGCTCAGTGCATGGGGATTAATCGTGCCACACTACGCACTAAATTAAAACGCCATAATTTGCTGTAATGCTGTAGCTCCTCAGTTCGCACAGCACTACTGCAGCTTGCTAAGTCTCTTGTGAATTAACAGGAGGCTTGCCTCTTCTTTCTAAACTGCCTCAATCGCTACACTAGATCGACACCATATCGCTGCCGATAATCTTGGATGGCTGCTAATAAAGTGGGATTAGCGATTTGCTCTTGCACATGTTGAATAACATTGTCTAAACCCACGATACTGATCACAGGTATACCAAAATTTATCTGTACTTCTTGCACAGCCGAGCGTTCACCTTGACCGCGCTCTTGTCGATCCAATGAAATAGCCACACCAGCTAACTCCGCGCCCTGCCCGCTAACAATAGCGGCCGCCTCACGAATCGCTGTCCCTGCGGTCATTACATCGTCAATCACCAAGACTCGGCCTTGTAAACTAGCCCCCACAATAGTTCCACCCTCTCCATGATCTTTTGCCTCTTTACGATTAAAGGCATAGGGATAATCTAAGCCCTGTTTTTCATAAAGCGCAATCGCCACGGCAGCCACTAAAGGAATACCTTTATAAGCTGGGCCAAATAACATATCAAACTTTAAACCCGCATCGACGATAGCTTGAGCATAGAACTGCCCTAAACGGCTTAGAGCTGAACCAGTTTGAAATAAGCCTGCATTGAAAAAATAGGGGCTAATACGTCCCGATTTTAGGGTGTATTCACCAAAGCGTAATACACCTTGCTGCATCGCAAATGCTAAAAAATCTTGTTGATAGGGTTTCATCTGGCACTCTCATCTTAAATTAAGCGCCGAGCATGATAACAGAAAAAGGACTAACAACAGCAGCTAACCACGCGGTACATGCTCCCACAATAAACAAGCACTCGGCGCTTGGTAACTGCTTAAATCAAAACCCAATTGTTTAGCGGCACTAGAGTCTAATTCAGTCACACAAGCCTCTTTTAATTGCTCAAGACTCAAGCCTTTGGCCGCTGTGAGATTAGTAAACTCAATCAGTGCAAATTTTAAAGAAGCATTGGTTAGATCCGTATGGCTAAAATCGGCCAAACTCAAATTAGCGTAATTCAGATTCGCATTTCTAAAACTCGAGCCACTAAGCTTACTGTGAGTAAAATCAGCTAAACTCAAATTTACACCCTCAAAATTACGGCCTGATAAATCTGAATTTTGAGCATGATAGCTTGGTGTTTTTAATGATTCACTTGCATAAGCAAGGACTTGACAGCCTAAACCGAAGGCTAAGCCAATATAAATCACTGAGCCCCTTATCTTTGGAACTTTCATCAGCACACTCCATGTAATTTTAATTCATTTCTATCAAGTGTAGCTCTTCAAATCAGCTTTGCCAGCTTAAACCGCCTCAGTTTTACTCAGCCATTCCGCTAGTTTCATTCCCATCCTTACTGGCTGATGAGCGGCTAAGTCTCCCCAATCCCAAGTGTTTTTTTCCAGCAAAACAATCACGGTCGATCCCATATTAAAACGCCCCATTTCCTCACCTTTGGCGAGGCTGACCGCTGGATAATGCTCAACCCGAATCGCTTTTTGATGAGGAGGGGTAATCAGCCCCGCCCAAACGGTTTCAATCGCCGCAACATTAATCGCCCCCACCAAAACTAAAGCCATTTTCCCCCATTTGGTATCGAAAATAGCTACCACCCGTTCATTACGTGCAAACAAGCGTGGAATGGTACGCACGGTATGCCCAGCCACACTAAATAAGCGCCCAGGCACATACACCTGCTCAATTAATTTGCCCGCTAAAGGCATATGAATACGGTGATAATCACGGGGCGATAAATAAATCGTTGTAAATTGCCCATTTAAAAACGGTTGGGCGCGTGCAGCACTCCCACCTAAAAGTTCTAAGACTGAATAATCAAAGCCCTTGGCTTGAAAAATTTGCCCCTCACGAATCGCTGCGACTTGGCTAATTTGCCCATCCACGGGGCTGGTTAAGACGTTTGGATCTTGATCCACCGGACGCAAGGCGGGTTTTAAACGACGGGTAAAAAAGGCATTAAAGGTCTTATAAGCCTTCGGATCAGCTTGCTCAGCCTCACTCATATCGACCTTAAAGATCTTAATAAATTGGCGAATGGCAGCGGGTGTCCAATTGGATTCTACTCGAGTTAAACGATACACCAAACGAGAGATCGCATGCTGTGGCAAGACATACAGCGGCCAGGTTTTTAAATAGTCAGATAGCGGCATGGGGCTTGGCAAATAGCTAATAAATGCTGGATGATACGGTAATTTAGTCCAAAGGAATACACTTGATGGCGCAGCCAGCTCTCACTGAACTCTCCAGCATTCTTGATTTTATTCGTTGGGGAGCTAGCCAATTTCGCGCAGCCGAGCTTAGCTTTGCGCATGGTATGGCTTCTGCTTTAGATGAAGCTGCTTACTTAGTTTTGCATACCCTACATTTGCCAGTAGATACACCAGAGTTGTATTTTGCCAGTAAACTCACTCAAGTCGAAAAGCAAAAAGTCATGGATATTCTAGAGCGGCGCATTATTGAACGTAAACCAGCTGCCTATTTAACCCATGAAGCGTGGTTTGCAGGCTTACCTTTTTACGTTGATGAGCGCGTATTAGTACCTCGCTCCCCGATTGCTGAATTAATTGAAAAGCAGTTTTATCCGTGGATAGATGAAACACAAGTGGCGCATATTTTAGATTTATGCACTGGTAGTGGCTGCATTGGTATTGCTTGTGCCTATGCCTTTCCACAAGCTGAGGTGGATTTAAGTGATATTTCCACTGATGCAATCACGGTGGCTAAAATTAATATTGAACGTCATGGCGTATCCGCACAGGTGCAAGCGCTGGAGTCTGATTTATTTACTAAATTAAGCGGCAAACGCTATGACTTGATTATTAGCAATCCACCTTATGTTGATGCTGCCGAAATTGCTGAAATGAGTAGCGAATTTCAACATGAACCCTTACTTGGCTTAGCTGCTGGCATAGATGGCTTGGATACAGTTCATCAGATTTTAGCTACTGCACGTGAACACTTAACAGATCATGGGATTTTAGTTGTCGAAGTTGGCAATAGCCAGTTTGCACTGATAGAGGCTTATCCAACCGTTGCTTTCCAATGGTTGGAATTTGAACGGGGCGGCGATGGCATCTTTTTGCTAACGGCAAGACAATTAGATGAATATGCCGAAATTTTTAAAGCGGCTGTCCCCAAGCAACTTTAAACTGTTGATAATGCTCAGCAAAAACCAACTCTAATTCATCAATAATTTCATGAGCAGGCCGCCCTTTAATCAAATGGGCGGCCATTAAATCTGAAGTCGGCGAGAGTAGTTTATCGGCACTTAGCATAGGATAGCTGGCCTTTAAACGTTTAATCGCTTTAACCACTGATTCAGTCATTGGGCGCTCTAATAGCACTGGTTCTGGGCAAATTCCATTTGCCTGCACACTTGCACTGGTAGAGCTTGCTAAAAATTCAGCAAATTTAAGCAAGCTCGCCTGATCTTGGGCAGATAACTCACGAAATAAACTGCGTAAACGCTTTTCTTGGGGAGTACTGCTACCCTGCCCTAATGCTGGTAACATTATTGACCTTTCAATAGCAAATGATCACAAATGACTAATTCAACCATCAACTGACTTAAAACACCCGTCATTAAACCTCAGAGCGCTTAGCCCGTTGGCAATAAACTCGCGCAAACTCTAATAGCTCTTCCATTGCTGGCACTTTAAACTTTTGACGCTGGCGCACAAAAGAAAAATCTCGCGTCAAAGGAGGATCTAAAGGTTTCGAAACTAAGGAGCTGAGCTTAATTTCTTTACTAATGCTCGCACTCGATACCACTGAAACCCCCATACCGGCCTCGACCGCCCCCTTCACTGCTTCTGGGCTACCTAGCTCTAAGCAATTATTAATGCCATGCTTATCGACGCCTTGAGCGAACAAATAATCGACCATCACTTCACGAGTACCGGATCCCTCTTCACGACAAATGAGCGGGTATTTGACCAAATCCTTAGCGGTCACTTTCTCTAATTTAGCGAGTTCATGATTTGGTGGAACAATCACCACCATTTCATCGGTGCGGCAGACTTCAACTAATAAGTTTTTATTAGTCACAGGGCCTTCGACAACCCCTAAATCAATGACATTGTTTTCTACCATAGAAACGATGCCTTCGGTATTAGAGACTCTTAAACGCAACTTGATGTCGGCATTTTTGGATTTAAAATCACCCAATAATGAAGGCAACATATACTCAGAAATCGTCGTGCTCGCACCAATAGTCAACGAGCCGCTGATGTCATCGGTCATTTCTCGAATGGCATTTTCCATTTCACCATACAGATCAAATATTTTCTCAGAGTACTCGTAAACAACTTGACCGGCTTCGGTTAGGGTAACGCGATTATGAGTACGATCAAAAAGACGAGTATCAAACTGCTCTTCCAGTTGGCGGATTTGAAAAGTCACCGCAGGCTGGGTCATGTGAAGCACTTCAGCCGCTTTGGTGAAACTAAGCAAACGGGCAACCGCATGGAAGACTTGTAATCTTCTGTCTGACATTTAGAACTGTTCTCCTTGTTAGTGACACTGCTTAGGTCAGGTATGAGGGGGGTTGACTCACTATTCCCTGATCTTATTTACCGGTCATCCATTACCGGATATTACCGTTTAATTTGACGATAAAAAATACCACTTTATAAAATATCTCTATTGAAAACTCTACAAATACTATCCTTAGGATAGGACAATTCTGTGTAAACAGGAGTAGTTCACAGCGATAAAGCAATTTTTTTTGATAAGAGGTACAAGATTTACTACTAAATGTAAATTTTTTACGCGCTATGCTCGGTTTTTTCAGCCTGTTCTTGAGCGGGTCTTAGACTAGCTTTATGGTTATGCGGAATCCGTGGATCATCATCATCCATTAAAATACGATAGGCCGGCCCTTCTAAATCATCGTATTGACCACTTCGCACGGTATAAATAAAAGCAATCACCACCACAATCATAACCCCGATCGCTATCGGAATTAGCATATATAAAGCTTCCATAATGACTGCCCCTCGTGATTAACTCAAAAATGTTTCAAGCGCAGTGAGTTTAACACAACAATCAATGAACTTGCTGACATGCCAATAGCCGCCATCCATGGTGCGACTAAGCCTGTGGCCGCTAAAGGAATAGCCAAGAGATTATACGCAATAGTCCAAGCAAAATTTTGCTTAATAATCACTAGCATCCGTTGAGAGCTTGTAATTGCAAATGGTAACTGCTGTAGATTCTCTGAGAGTAACACCATATCAGCACTGGCTTGTGCAAGCTGCGAACCACTGCCCATCGCAATGGATACCGCCGCTCCCGCTAAAACAGGTGCATCATTCACTCCATCCCCAACCATCGCTACAACTTTACCTTGCGCCTGTAAAGCGTTCATATAAGCTAATTTATCATTGGGTAATTGCCAACCAAAAGCCCTTGCAATACCTAATTGTGCTGCAAGCTGTTCAACAACTGCGGGCTGATCACCACTTAATAAACTGATCTTAATCCCTAAACCTTCCAGCTCTTGGATCGCCTCTTTAGCACCTACACGCAGTTGATCGGCTAAACTAATTTGTGCCAACCAACCCGCTGTCGACCCAAGATAAACTTGGGAATAGAGAGTCTCAGTCTCACGGCCTAGCTCAGCAGGTAGAGCGGTCTGGGTTAATTCTGCAACAAATTGGGCTGTACCTAAACGATAGCAATCCCCTTGCCAATAACCTTGCACTCCACGACCTGATTCAGAACTCAATTGTGTCAAGATATAAGGTTCATGACTTAATGAGGCAATGGCTTTGGCAACCGGATGCTCTGAAGCCTGCTCTAAACCAACAGCCAGTTGTCGACTCTCTTGTTCAGTTAACGACCCCAGCGTTTTAAATGCAACAACCGCTAATTGCCCATAGGTAAGTGTGCCTGTTTTATCCAAAATCAGCTCATCAACTCGTGCTAGCGTTTCTAAAGCATGCCCACGAGTGGTCAGTATTCCTTTAGAGGTTAATAAGCCCGTAGCTGCCGTTAAGGCGGTAGGTGTTGCCAAAGAAAATGCACAGGGGCAAGTAATCACTAATACGGATAAAGCAATCCAAAACGCTTGATCAGGTGCTGATTGATACCAATAAAGGAAGACTAGGCTAGCTGTTAAAAGAATCAAGGGAACAAACCGTGACGAAACTTTCTCAGCTAAACGCGCAAGTTCCGGCTTTTCTGCTTGGGCGCGTTCTAATAAGCGAATAATGGCAGCCAGCACCGTATTATCGCCTACATGGCTTACTTGCATCGTTAACGGGCTATCAATATTGACTGTACCACCGACCAATTTATCCCCTACTTGTTTACGGCAAGGCAAGCTTTCCCCCGTTAATAGTGCTTCATTGGTACTGCTCGCCCCTGCTAAGACTAAGCCATCTGCAGGTACGACCTCACCCGGTTTAATCAGCACTTGATCACCACTGACTAATTGGCTAACAGGAACCAGCTCTTGCTGCCCCTCTATTAATAAAGTCGCTGTAGCAGGCATCAAGCGTACCAAGGCTTCAGCCACTTGCCCTGCTTTATGGCGGGCATTCATTTCTAAATAACGCCCTGAGAGTAGGAAAAAAGTAAACATCGTCACCGAATCAAAATAAACCTCTCCTCCACCGGTAATCGTCGCCCAAACGCTGGCAGTAAAAGCGATCCCAATGCCTATCGACACCGGTACATCCATCCCGAAGCGCCCACGCTTTAAATCCCGCCAAGCCGATTGGAAAAAAACACGGGCTGAATAGAAAACCACCGGCAGCGTCATCACTAAGCTGATCCAACGCAGGAAATTGCGCATTGGCAAATCCATATCAGAAACAGCACCAATATACATAGCGGCTGCGATCATCATGACTTGCATCATGCCTAAACCAGCGACAGCAATCCGACGTAAAGCCGCTGATTTTTCTTTTTTCTGTAAGGACTCTAAACGCCCGGGATCAAAAGGATGCGCGTGATAGCCAATTTCAGTAATCGCTTGAAGCACGGTACTGAGTTTGAGTTGACTGCTATCCCAACGCAAAGTAGCACGGTGAGTGGAATAATTAATCCGAAAATCAAGCACTCCGGGTAATTGCTTGACATGATGTTCATTCAACCAAACACAAGCGGCACAAACAATACCCTCTAAAATCAACGAAGCTTCGCGTACTGAACCGGTCGTTTCGCGTACAAAGGAACGTTGTAAATCGATGCTATCATAGACTTGTAGGTCTCGAAGCTGTTCAGGGATAAGATCCTCAGGGCGCGAACTAATATCAGTACGGAATTTATAAAAATCCGTCAGCTGATTCGCAACAATCGCTTGGGCGACAGCTTGACAACCTGAGCAACAAAAGCTTTGTGATTGTCCCTCAATCTCCAGCCCATAATGGCTACCTTGGGGAATGGGCAAACCACAATGAAAGCAATCAGTGGCTAAACTAAAATTTGCTGGCTTCGACATAGACTAGCCAGCAAGAGCAGAAACTTGCGTAGTACCCTTTACTTCATGCACTTCATCACCACGTTGAATACGCAAGACGACACTCCAAGAACCCGGCTCATCTAACTGCACACTTTGCCCATAAGTACCTAAATAACTTTCTGGTAAGGTAAATAGTTTATCTTTGCTCTTATCAGCTGGACGCAAGAATCTTACCTCCACTTGTGCACCACTTACAGGTTGACCGGCCTTATCGGTAACCCTAATACTAAAAACGGCAGGCTGCCCCGCACGAGGGGTTTGTTGCCAGCCATTGAGGACTTGCCAACCCCGCTCACGTTGAACCTCAAGCTGAGCTAAATGCTGATTAAACTGTAGATATTTTTCTTTAAAATCATGCGGGACTGCCCCAGGGAAAACGGAAGTCACTGAGCTTGTGGTAAAGCGTGGAGTCGGTAAAAATCGTGCCATAAACTCACTACTCGCCCCCTTATTCGCAAGGGTGATAATGATACCGTCCACGATTGCCAGCAGAATAAAAAACACCACAATGATTGCTGGTGCCCAGTGAAACCCGGCTGTTTTAGTTTGGGTATTTGTTTCACCTAATTTAGCGTCTAAACGCTGCCGCTGGCTGCGGTGGCTGGTGATAATACCGAGACCATAGCCACTCATCACAAAGAAAGCAAAATGAATCGCAAAAACATCAACCCCTGCCCAATGGGTTGCCGCCAAAGGAATATAAATACCCATCACTAAAAAAATTGTGACTAAAGCCGCTAGCTTGTTATTCCATTTTAAGCCCAGATAAAACAGAAAAAATAAGGCAAAGGACGCTAAGACCCCGAGACCTAAAGTGGTTAGTAAACTGTAATTTTCCATATTCGGGACTTGCTCCTTAGGGCATCATAAACTGAGAAGGAATGATAACAGGCTCAGTCACTTCACCACTGAGGGGTTCTAATTTAAAGTGGAACTCTCGATTGCGCTTACTGCCTTTACGGGCGCTAGCCGGTTGCTTGACCTTCGCAAATACACGCACACTGGTATCTGGCTCTAACTGAATATTATTAGGATCAACTTGCCCCAAGGATAAACTTGCACCCTCTAAATCCGCTAAGCTCAAGCGATACGAAGCCGCAACTTGCGTTTTATTATTAATCTTGACCTCATAGCTATTTTGAATACTACCGTCTGAGAGCACTACATACAGTGGACTACGCACTTGAACGGCCGTTGCTTCCAACATTTTTGTGCTAGAAATACTCCAAACTAAGTAAGCGGCTGCTAATAAAGTCGCTAAGCCATAACCAATTGTGCGCAGTTTGAAAAAGTGCGTTTTCTTCCCTTCTAAAGCATTCTCAGAAGTATAGCGGATCAGGCCGCGTGGCCATTGATACTTATCCATAATGCTATCGCAAGCATCAATACATAAAGCACAGTGAATACAGGCGATTTGCAAACCATCACGAATATCAATCCCTGTTGGGCAAACCTGCACACATAACCCACAGTCCACACAATCCCCATGCCCTTGTGCTTGACGCACGGCTCGATCTCGTAAATCTTTGATCGGGGTGGCTCGCCCTGTAGTCCCTTCGCCCCGTTTTTGATCATAAGATACAATCAGAGTGTCTTGATCAAACATAACGCTTTGAAAGCGTGCATAAGGGCAAACATGTAAACAAATATATTCACGCATCCAACCTGCCGCTAAATACGTGGTGATCATCAATAGGAAGGCGGTAAAATAAGCAGCACCCGGGGCATGACCCGTAAAAAAATCTTTGGTCAGGGTAAAAGCATCGCCCCAATATAAAACGAAGGTCAAGCCAGTCCAGAGAGATAAAGCCAACCAAGCGGCATGCGTGGCACCGATTTTCAGGATTTTTTCTTGATTCCAAGCCTGTTTTTCTAAACGAATCCGTGCGACCCGATCACCTTGAATAGCTTTTTCAATAAATCGAAAGGCATCCGTCCATAAAGTTTGGAAACAAAAATAACCACAAAATACCCGCCCAAACAGAGTAGTCACAAAAAATAATAAAACCGCTGCTAAGAACAATAAAGCAGTTAACCAAAACACATCTTGGGCATGCATCACTAAGTCAAACATATAATAGCGACGTGCCGGAATATCAAACATCACCGCCTGATCAGGCCCGACCACACGCTCCCAACGAATCCACGGCAGGATAAAAAACACCGCATAGGCTAGAACCATAATTCCCGTTTTTAAATGACGAAAACGCCCTTGGATCGAACGCGGCTGGATAACGTTCTTTGGCTGAATGACTTGTACCTTGCTCATAACGGCTTTGGCTCTCAAATTAGATGGCTGGGCATGCTAGCCCAAAAAAGTCGATTTTACCTTGAGGGAGATCAAGAAGGAATAGGAAGTTTAGAGAGTGCTAATAAAGCACTTTTAGACAATTTCAGGCAAATAGTCAGGTCAATCGTTTTGCATCCTAGCAAAATAATCTTAAGGCTAAATTTCAAATCAACACGGATTCATCCCATAAAACCTACTAGGCGCTCTCTTATGAACACGCTAACATAGCGCCCTCTTGTTAAAAGCAATGGTGTGCTAACCCCCGATGAATGCTTTGGAATGGCGCGTTGCCTTTTCACTCTCTGCTGTGTATGCCGTGCGGATGCTGGGTTTGTTTATGATTTTGCCCGTATTCGCGCTTTATGCACAGACCCTCCCTCATTCCACGGAGTTACTGGCTGGGATTGCGATTGGTATTTATGGCCTGACGCAAGCAATTTTCCAAATTCCACTGGGCATCGCTTCTGATCGGATTGGACGCAAACCCGTCATTATTGGCGGCTTATTAGTCTTTGCCTTAGGGAGCGCCCTCGCTGCCCTTGCCCAGTCGATTGAAATGATTATTCTCGGGCGCACTTTACAAGGCATGGGGGCTGTGGCGGCTGCCACAATGGCTTTAGCGGCAGATCTCACTCGTGAAGAAAATCGCTCACGAGTAATGGCTTTTATTGGCATGAGCATTGGCCTATCGTTTATGGTAGCCATTATTTTAGGCCCAATTATTTATTCCAAAGCCCATATGGCAGGCATTTTTTGGTTTACTTTTGGCCTAGCCCTATGCGGAATTCTATTAGTTTGCTTAGTCGTCCCCACTCCATTGCATATCCGCACGCATCGTGATGCAGGCATTGTGCGTGCGTATCTCAGCAAAGCTTTAAACAACCCTGCTCTCTTACGGATGAATGCGGGGGTGTTTGCCTTACATTTAGTAATGACCGCTAATTTCCTAGTTATTCCTAAGTTATTTACCGAAGAGCTTGGCCTTCCCACACTGGATCATTGGAAAATTTATTTACCGGTATTTTTAGTGGCTTTTCTTGGTTCAATTCCTTTAATTATTGTGGCTGAAAAGCGGCACAAAATTAAACCGATGCTGCTAGCTGCCATTGCTTTATTAGGAATGGCAGAGATTTTGCTCGCTTTAGGCTATGAGGCCAAATATTCATTGTTAGCAGCCTTCTCGTTATTTTTCCTCAGCTTCAACTTTTTAGAAGCCATTCAACCCTCTTTGGTTGCTAAATACTCCGCAGTCGAAACCAAGGGAACTGCGATGGGTATTTATAATAGCACGCAATTTTTAGGGATTTTTGTAGGGGGGGTATTAGGTGGTTGGGTGAATCAGCATTGGCAGACGGTCGGGGTATTTTGGCTGAGTGCTTTGGTTACCATCATTTGGCTATTACTGACCTTAAAACTACCGACCCCCGCCTTTTATACTAGCCGAGTTGTACGCTTTGAACAGTCAGTTTCAGACTGGGAAGCGATGTATCAAGCCTTGCAACAAGTTCGTGGAATTTATGAAATTGCGATTGTTACTGAGGAGCAAGTCGCTTATCTGAAAGTCGATAAAAAAGAGCTTGACGAGCAGGGGCTTCGTGCAATTTTAGGAGCAGCCGCGTAAAATTAGGGGTCATACTTTAAGAAAGGATCGAACATGGCACGCGGAATTAATAAGGTTATTTTGGTCGGTACCCTCGGGCGCGACCCAGAAACCAAATATATGCCAAGTGGCGGAGCAATTACTAATGTGAGCCTTGCGACCAGTGAGCAATGGAAGGATAAAAACTCCGGTGAAAAGCAAGAGCGTACTGAATGGCATCGAGTCGTTTTTTATAAAAAAATATCTGAAAATGCGGGTCAATACCTGCGTAAAGGCCAACAAGTCTATGTCGAAGGCCGCTTACAAACGCGCAAATGGCAAGGTCAAGACGGCCAAGATCGCTACACCACCGAAATCATTGCTGATGAAATGCAAATGTTAGGGGGACGCTCTGAAGCAGGTATGGGTTCGGGTGAATTTAATGCACAGCCCCCCACCGCGAATAGCAATTCAGGCAATTACGGCGGAGTACGCCCCGCTGCCCCACCGGCCAATACCAACCCCGCACCGATGGGACGGAATGATTTTGAAGACTTTGATGATGATATTCCGTTCTAAGGCTTACCATCGATTTTCCAGTAAAATAGCAGCAAGATAATTTACTAAGCTCAGCTTTTGCTGGGCTTTCCTTCACTAGCCAGCCTGAGCTAATAGAAATTCTAAGCTTATCTGGGTACACTCACGCCCTAATAACTGAAAGCATCAGTAGTTTTACTGGCTCAGCCCTAGCCTAGAGGATGATATGGATTTCCAACAATATATCCGCAAAATTAGTGACCATCAGCTGCTTAGTCATACTGAAATGACGGAGGCGATGCGTATTATTATGACGGGGCAAGCCACACCTGCCCAAGTGGGGGCTTTTTTACTAGGCTTAAGGATGCGCGGCGAAACGGTGGAGGAAATTACTGCAGCAGCTAGCGTTATGCGCGAATTAGCAACCCCTGTTGCGATTAGTCGTGAGTATTTAGTGGATACCTGCGGGACAGGTGGCGATTCTTCCGGTACTTTTAATATTTCTACTGCCAGTGCTTTTGTAGCAGCTGCTGCAGGCGCTCGAGTGGCTAAACACGGTAATCGCTCAGTCTCCAGTAAATCCGGTAGTGCTGATGTACTAGAAACAGCGGGTATTAATTTAGAACTCACCGCTGATCAAGTGGCACGCTGTATTAATGAATTGGGGGTTGGCTTTTTATTCGCCCAAAAACATCATAATGCGATGAAGCATGCCATTGGCCCACGGCGCGAGCTTGGCATTCGTACTGTCTTTAATCTATTAGGGCCACTCACCAATCCAGCTGGAGCGCCCAATCAAGTGTTAGGTGTTTTTGCCAAAGATTGGGTACGTCCTATAGCTGAAGTCCTGCAAAAACTGGGCAGTCGCCATGTATTAGTTGTGCACTCAGCCGATGGCTTGGATGAAATCAGTATTGCCGCCCCGACTTATGTCGCAGAAGTGAAAGAAGGTGTAGTGCGTGAATACCTCTTAAATCCTGAAGATTTAGGCTTACGAACAGCACCTTTAGATGAATTAAAAGTCTCTACCTCTACAGAGAGTTTAGCCATGATTCGCCGCGCTTTAAGTAAGCAGCCGAGTGTTGCCAGTGATATTGTGGCCTTAAATGCCGGTGCTGCGATCTATGTAGCAGGCCTAGCCCATAGCCATGCTGAAGGCATTGAGCAAGCCAAAATGGTGATAGCCGATGGTAGTGCCTTAGTGCGTTTACAGCAACTGGCACATTTTAGCCAGCAATTTCAGCATGCTTAAGAAAGGAGATTGAGGATGAGTCAAGCCGATATTTTACAAAAAATCCTCCAGACCAAGCAGCAAGAAATAGCCGAGCGCTCTGCTCAACGGAGTCTTGCCCAAGTTCAAGAATTAGCGATGACGGCAGACCCAGTCCGTGGTTTTTTACGCGCGATGCAGTCTAAGATTCAAGCAGGTCAAGCGGCGGTGATTGCTGAAATTAAAAAAGCCTCCCCCAGCAAAGGCATTATTCGGGCAGACTTCGACCCAGTGTCCATTGCCCAAAGCTATGCACAAGGCGGGGCGGCTTGTTTATCCGTTTTAACGGATGCACTGTATTTTCAAGGGCATGAGACTTATCTAAAAGCGGCACGTGCGGCTTGTACGCTACCGGTAATTCGCAAAGATTTTATGATTGATCCTTATCAGATTTATGAAGCGCGTGCGATTGGAGCGGATTGTATTCTCCTAATTGTATCGGCTTTAAACGATCAACAATTAACTGAACTATATGCCCTTGCAACTGAACTAGGAATGGATGTATTAATTGAAGTCCATGATCGGGATGAATTAAGGCGTGCTCTTCCCTTGAATGCCCCCTTGATTGGGATTAATAATCGCAATTTACGGACTTTTGTGACCTCATTGAATACGACTTTAGATTTATTAGCTGAGGTTCCAAGCAATACCTTGTTGGTGACTGAAAGCGGTATTCACACTCAAGCCGATGTGCAACTGATGCGCGAGTATCAAGTGAATGCTTTCTTAGTCGGTGAAGCTTTTATGCGTGCCACTGATCCGGGGGCTGAATTAGCTAATTTATTTTTTCATCCGGTTTAACACTAACCGCTTTACTAAACAATAACTCAAGGCTGCTAGCATGTTAACGCATCCACAATTTGATCCAGTTGCTCTTAGTATTGGCCCTCTGAAAATTCATTGGTATGGGCTAATGTATGTGATTGGATTTTTGGGCTTTCTAATAATTGGTAAATATCGTGCCCGTAAGCCCGGTAGTTTATTCAAGCCCGAACAAGTCGACGACATGATGTTTTGGGGAGCGATTGGGGTTGTACTCGGTGGACGAGTCGGCTACATGTTCTTTTATAACTTCAAATCCTTCCTCAGTGATCCACTCTCCTTTTTCCAAGTCTGGGATGGTGGCATGAGCTTTCACGGTGGTTTAATTGGCGTAACCATCGTGATGTTTGCCTTGGCGCGTAAATGGAAGATTAGTGTTTTAAGCCTGGCTGATTTTGTAGCTCCACTGATTCCGATTGGCTTAGGGGCGGGGCGAATTGGTAATTTTATTAACGGAGAATTATGGGGGCGCTCCACCGATCTACCTTGGGGCATGGTTTTTCCTCAAGTTGACTCACTCCCACGTCATCCTTCACAACTCTATCAAGCCTTTTTTGAAGGTTTTGTATTATTCGTAGTACTTTGGTTATTCGCCCGTAAGCCGCGCCCGACTGGTGCCGTTGCAGGTTTATTCCTTACCCTATACGGCTTATTCCGCTTCTTTACTGAATTCTTCCGTGAACCGGATATTCAATTAAAATTCGTGGCCTTTGATTGGCTGACTCAAGGTCAACTGCTAAGTATTCCGATGATTTTAATAGGCTTAGGCTTAATGGGTTGGGCTTATAAGCAAGCTGGCCGCTAATCACTAAAGTGGAGGGTTGGTTACAGCAACTTAAAGCCAATCGTTAGCTTTAGTAACCGCCAGGGCAATAAATCGTCGCTTGTTCATCCTCGGCTTCTCCTGCATATTTGCTGCATCGCACAAATAATTAAGATTACAATTTACACAGAGAGTGAAGCCGATAATGAACCTGTCTCAATTTATTGAAAAAATCTATACCAGCTTTGAAGCTTTTGGTTATGCGCGTGCTGCTGCTGAGCTAGAGCGCATGAGTGACAGACAATTATTATCTTTAGGTTTATCTCGGCAGAAAATCCAACAAGGTCGTGCGGGTTTACCTTGGACGATTGATACCCCGATCTTTGAACCAAACCATGAACAAACCAGCCAAGCTGCCTCTAATCAAGCACATTACGCCCAAAAAGCGGCTTAAGCACTAGCCCTCTACAGGCTGAGTAGGCGTATTTAAGATTAACTGATAAAAAGCCAAATCTAGCCAGCGTCCAAACTTAAAACCTGCCTGTTGAAGCGTCCCTGCATGTACAAAGCCAAGGCGTGTATGCAGGGCAATACTCGCTGCATTTTGCGCATCAATCCCAGCGATCAATAGATGATAATTTTGTGCCTCAGCCTCCTGAATGAGTGCTTTTAATAAGCTTTTACCCAAACCTTGGCCACGATGCTCAGGATGTACATAAATCGAATGCTCAATACTGTATTTATAAGCCGGATGAGGGCGAAAATGGCCATAACTCGCAAAGGCTAACAATTCCCCCGCTTGCTCAAGGCCAATGATTGGAAAATTTCCAGCCCTTTTGGCTTCAAACCACTGTTGTATAAAGCTCAGCGTACGGGGCTGATACTCATACAAAGCGGTCGAATGCACGATAGCATGGTTAAAAATTTCCAGAATCGGTGCTGCATGCTGCTCATAACTACAATGAATTAATTTAGGCATAGACACTAATCCGATAAAAGGCGGTGAAATGAGTACATATTAAACAAAACTGTCATGATTTTTGTCTAATATGTACTAAACTCTTGGCATGAGTTGAACGCGAATTGACAGAGGATGGCCTTCAAACCGGAACATGAGGTGGAGGAGATTTCTACCAGAATAGACCTTGGAGGGTCATTCTCTGTCAGTTCCTTCAAAGAAAAATCAAATCGGTGCTGCTTAAGCCTGCGGTGGATTAAAACAATGCATCAAATCAGCTAATAGGCGTGATACTTCCCCTGTCATTAAGGTAAATTCAATATCTTTACGCTCTGCATACGATTGTGGGTCTTGCTCATTCAACTGCTCATCAAAGACATCTAAAAACTTCAGACGTTTAATTTGCAAATTTTCAGTCAGAACAAAGCTTAAGCGTTGATCCCAAGTCAGCATGAGCTTAGAGACCAATTTACCTGTGGCTAGATTTGACTTGACCTCCTCGGTGAGCAATTCATGCTTTTTAAATACGGCGACACTTTGCTCATCGCCTTGGCTACGCAATTCACATTCTTCGCCCAGCTCAAACTTAGGCGGTAAAACACCTTCCGTTAGCCAATGCGTCATAAGGAAAGTCGGGCTATGGCTGGTTTCTGGGGCAGCAATGGGGAATGTATCCATTGACTTACGTAGCAATGCGGTTAAACGCTCTGCTTGAGTAGCGGATGAGGTATTCACCACTAACCAGCGTTCATTAGGATCAATCCAAGCATCCAGTTGGCGCGTGCGCGTAAAGGCCTGAGGAAGTAATTCAAACTCGATTTGCTCGCGCATATCTTTCTTTTCACGGCTACTGAGCTTGCGATTTTCTTTTTCCTGTAGCTCACTGACACGCTCATCTAGCTCTTCTTTGACGACCGAGGCAGGTAGCATCCGCTCTTGATGCGCCATACTCACCCAAATATAGCCATTCGCTGCATGCACCAAGGATTCAGACGGCTTACCTAACGGTGCAACCCAACCACTGGTTTCACGTTGATCCTTTAAACAAGGAATAAAAGACCGAGCTGCTAATTGCTCATGCAAAGCTTCTGCCGTTAAGGGAAAAGCTTGCTGTAATTTGTAGAGATAGAGATTTTTGAACCACATGTCCTTTGCACTCACGCCGCTATCAAGGCGGCGATTATGCAGGAAAGCTCATCGTCAAACAAATGGAACTGAACCAAACTGTGACCACGGATTATTCACCCCAAACCAGCGGGTCGCCAAAGTACCATAGACCGCTCGGAAATCGGTGGTCATATGCAAATTACCATCACCGTCTAAATCATTGAGACGTGGATTTTCACCATAGACACGCCCCCCAGAAACGCGCCCGCCCATTACAAGCTGCACTGAAGCGGTGCCATGATCCGTACCACCACCACGGTTTTCCTGTACACGACGTCCAAACTCGGAATAAGTCAAGACAATGACATCATCCCAACGACCATGCTGCTTCATTGTCTCGCCAAAAGAATTTAGCGCAGCAGCTAATTCAAAAAGCAGATTATTATGTACATTGATTTGATTAGCATGCGTGTCATAACCACTATGCTCAACTTTATACACAGCCGTATCGACATTATTTAGAATCATCTGTGCAACAGATTCTAATTTACGCCCTAAAACACTGGTTGCAAACCCAGCTAAATGGGTGGGATTCGACATTTTTTCTTTTAATTGCCGACCAGCACCATGTAGTTGATGTTGAATATTAACCACATGCTTTAAAGCAGCACTACCATGATTGATTGGTTGAATATCATCGACCAAATCCACTTGGCTTAAGAATACCTGTGGGCTTTGCATCGCAATCGTATGACAATCTTTACCCGCCATTGGCCCTAGGCCTTCACCTAAGATAATGCCATGTAAACCTTGCTTATACTGAGGTAATACTTGAGCCAACCAACCGATTTCAGAATGATCAAAGGCATTAGTGGCCGTTTCCCATATATCACTAGAGCGGAAATGGGATAAAACACCATGCGGATAACCCACTCCTTGAATCCAAGCTAAATCACCTTGCTCCCACCAACGACGTAGGCTAGTCATATAAGGATTAACCGACATGCCATTATCCAGTGGGAACTCATTGAGTTTATGCTGAGGAATAAGGATAGCTGAACGCTTGTCTTTATACAGTGAATAATCACGTTGCGGGATGAGGGTATTTAACCCATCATTGCCCCCAGCTAATTTAATTAAAACGACTGCTTTCTGACGCTTAGAACTGGCAATAATTTTTTCGCTGGCTTCAGTTTTAGTTTTTGTTTTACGCTCTGCTGCCCAAGCCAACTCTGGCAACAACCCAGCTGCAGGTAAAGCACCTGCTAACTTCAAAAAACCACGTCTATTCATAAAACCCCTCAAATCCTCATATTACAACAGTGTCCACTTATTATTTTTTTATCGGACACAATGACACGATCACCTACCGATCATCCCTAACTATCATTAGGATACTTGGAATGCTGGATCAAGCATCAAGGCATTGGCTAATCTTCGATTACCCGGCGTCTCTGGTAATTTATTGACCGGTGGTACAGCTAACATCCAAGAGACCATTTCTTGCTGATCTTTCGGTGGTAAACGCAAACCTGTATCCACACGGCGATTTAAATTGCCTCTCGATACTTTAGATAAATAAGAAGCTCGAACCAATAAAGTTTGTGTACTGATCCAATTTTCACCACCCAACCAACCACGGACATTCGGAGGATCAAATAATTGCTGCCCCATTAGGCGACACAAATTAACCATCTCTCCGGTACTTTCTCGTGGATAATTCGCCATACGTACCGTACCAATCAGTAATTCGACTGGTGATTTCACCAAAGTACCACGATTACTAGCATCCCAAAATTGGGAACTATTAAAGACCACCCGCAATAAAGCTTTAATATCAAAATCTGACCGCCGGAACTGAGCAGCCCAAGATTGCACTGTTGCTTTATCGGGACGCCTACCACTGACAAAATGCTGCCAAACGCGCTCGACTAAACGTTCAGCGGTTCGTGGATGCTCAATCAAAAGATCAATCACCTCATCCCCCGTAAAAGAACGTGTACGTCCTAAAATCGTCACAGGGCTATCATCATGTTGTGCAGCGTCATACGCAAATTCACTTTGTTTTGGGTTAATACCCCAACCCGTAAATACCTTTGCGACGGCTTTTACGTCCGCTTGTCCGTATTCACTCGTACCAACTGTAAATAGCTCTAATAATTCACGCGCAAAGTTTTCATTTGGGCGTCCTTTTACATTCTCATAACCATCTAAATACACCAGCATTGCAGGATCACGCGCAACGGCTTTGAGCAAATGACGAAAATTGCCTAAAGCATGCTGACGTAACATCAGGTTTTGCTTATGTAAGAGACTTGGTTGTAAAGTCTTTTGAATAGAGGAAGGAAAAAAATTATGCCAAAACAAAGTCATACGCTCGATAAAGGGCGATGAGCTTAAAAGCATTTGCTCTATCCACCAACCTTGTAAGCGTTTTCCCTCATTTTGTGCAATCGACCAAGCATCTTTACGACCTTGAGCGCTGTCGTCACGCATCGGCTCTAACTTGTTCCAAGGAGTAAAGGTAGGAGCGGGTCTAATTGGCGCAGGCGCAGGGTTTAGGACGATTTCAACCGCCTTTTCCCGTGTTAGCCCCTCCAAGTTTTTCACGCTCTCCCACTCTACACCTAGCCCTGTACGGGACACAAGATGACGAGCCTCACTGAATGTGAGTGTGTTCATAGGCAACCATCATCAGCAACAGTAGAAATTAAGCCCACTAAGAATAACACTATTCTTTCGCACAAAACTGTTTAAATATTAAACATTCTGTGCAAAATACAGTCGAAAAACTTATTTAAGCCCGTTTTTTTAAAAAATGTATAAAAATCAATCTATTTACAATCATTTATACGGCTTTAAGTCTAACTAAAGCCGTATTAGCTTGTTAGTTTTGGCGACTAACGGATGAGGATATTTAGTTTCCACCACCCACTTTATTTTTAACTGCCTGTGCAAGTTGATGCACAGCCATCGCATAATAATTACTATGATTATAGCGGGTAATCACATAAAAGTTTTGGTAGCCAATCCAAGGCTCTTTATAACCACCGGGAACAGTTGATAAAGCAAGTAAATGGGTTCTAGCAGTATTACTCCACCGACCACCTTTAGGCGCAACTCCAATTTGTGTTAACTGCCCCGGAGAATATTTAACCTTAAAGCCATCAGGTACATTCGCATAATCACTTGAAGCCACATCGGCCTGAACAGCCACTTCTTGACCTGAACGCCAACCATGCTCTGCAAAGTAGTTTGCAATACTGCCGATCGCATCCACTGGATTCCATAAATCTTTGACACCATCACCATCAAAATCAACTGCATAACTACGGAAACTACTTGGCATAAACTGCCCATAGCCCATCGCACCTGCATAAGAACCTTTAGGTGCTAAAGGATCCATCCGCTCTGAACGTGTCATCAACAGATAATCGGCTAATTCTTCAAAGAAAAAATCACTGCGGCGCTGATTAGTTAAGGCCGAAGTCGTCAAAGCATCAATGACTCGATGTTTACCTAAAATACGTCCCCAACGAGTTTCCACCCCCATAATGCCAACGATATAAGCAGGATCGACCCCATATTGCTGATGAGCGCGTTGTAAATGCGCAGCATACTGCTGCCAGAATTGAGCACCTTTTTGAATATTCGCAGGCGTTACAAATTTAGAGCGATAATTATACCAACCACCAGGGCTACTCGCTGAAGCGGGGCTTGACCATAGACGTGCAACTTCATCACGATTACGGACTTGTGAGAACACCCCAAATAAATAATTGCGATTAAAACCGCGACTGCTCATTTGCTCGATGAACGATAATAAACGCGGATCACCGGCAAAATCTCCTGTTAAAGAAGCTGCATAATAATGACCAACACCTTTACCCCCATAAGTCACTGAAATAGGAGCTTGGGCTGGTGACTGTGAAGCCACAGTTGCTTGCCGCATTGGCGATTTGCGTGGGGGGCTAGTTCGCTGCTGTTTGGCTGCTTGTTGGCGCTCCCATTCTTGCTGACGGAGTTGGCGTAATTGTGCCAAACGCTGTTGAGCAGCCGATACTTTTCGCGGTTGGCTCGCTTGCGAAGTAGAATGACGAACAGGAGCATCGACCACAACCACGGTTTGCTGTTCAACGGCTGGTTTAGCTAAACTTTTGGTATCGACTGTTGCGGCAGCTTCGGTTTTTTGTGGGGTTGCAGTACAACCACTTAAAACACCAAAACAACTCGTCAGCATCACGCCGCCTAACCATAACCGACCTGCTTTCATCCATTACTCCTTGGTTAATTTAGTTCATTATCAGAGAGGTACTCTTCGGTGGAGTACGCATTCGTTTTTAATTAGCAAAATTTAATTAGTAAAATTCATAAAATTAGGTACTTCTTCGACAATAGGCGGTACTTGATTAGCAACAGCATCCCCGACAGTCACAGGGTCTGGTGAACTAAACGAGGGAAAACGCCAACCACCGGGCATATAGCCTAATTCATGAGGGGCATTAATCATCTTATCCCAAAGATCTGAGCTTTGTTCTGTATAAAAATCGGGCCAAATATAGCGTGTATCGCCCCAAGGTTTAGTTTCCTTTTTTACCTCAGGAGCAGGCGCTGGTTTAGGGCCTGGGCGTGCTGGCTGATTAGGATCATAAGGGCTAGTGTAGGCATAACTAGGAGCTAGCGGTTGCATTGGCTGCAAAGCAGGCATACCTAAATTAGCAGGCGGCTGCCCCATTAAATAGGGATAAGTTCCGCTTGGCACTTGAGGCATTGGCATCGGTGCTTGCGGATAATTTGGATAATAAGGTTGCATACCCAAAGGCTGGGAATAATAGCTATAGGGGTAAACCGGATAAGCATAAGCTGTCGATGGATAATACCCCGAAGGCAGTGCTTGGCTTGCTGTTGCATTAGGCGCTGGATTAGGTGGAAAAATATAATTACCCTGCGCGAATAGCAAAGCACTGCTGCTGAATAGGACTAGGCCTAGCAAATATTTATACATGATGAAATACCTCAATAAACTCCTGTTGACAGGATAGCAGAGGTAAGAACAAGTTCAGCGATTTCCTTATCACTACAATAGCCCGAATAGCCCGCAAAGAATACTCAACCGTGGATAGCTCAAACTTACTTCGCTATCACTGTTGAGCTTACCTATGCCGCCAACAATAGGCTAGTTTGCCTGAATAAGAAATGACTAAATGCCTCACCTCAAGCATTTTAATAAACTTTTATCAGATCATTATTCAAAGCCCGCGCCCATTCTCATCAAGGGATAGCTTGTGGCAGAGGCGTTTAACGGATTTCATAATTGATTTCATCATTGGTTTCAAGTTATTGCCACAAGCTTAGCCAAGCAGTTTAGGTTAAAATGATCCGGTGTTACTCAGAAGAAAACGGACATGAACGAAGAAGCGCCCTGCCCACCTGCTCCCAATGAATGCTGTGAAAGTGGCTGTGACCCTTGTGTTTGGGATCTTTACTATGCAGCTTTGCGTCAATGGCAGGCACAGCAAGCGTCCAAAAACCATGAACAGCAATCGACGCCACCAATGGATAAATCGACCTAAGCGTCTCTATCCCCTTTGTCTAATAAACTAGACGGGTTTAGATTTGCTTTAATGCTCTTAAACTAATTACCTAAGGCTAATTATGCGCCCTTTGTTTTTGAGTTCGGTATTAGATCAAGAATTTCTTGCCACTCTGCAAGCAAGCCATACCCCCGTTATGCTGTGGGGGCCTCCCGGTGTAGGCAAATCGCAAATTGTTGCACAAGTCGGGCAGCGCCATGCTATTCCGGTCATTGACCTGCGTCTGTCACAAATGGAACCCAGTGATTTACGTGGCATTCCCTTTCGTGAAGGTAATTTAGTGGAATGGGCGATTCCAGCGATGTTGCCGGATACACAGCGTCATGGTTCACAAGGGATTTTATTTCTCGATGAAATTACCTCTGCTGTACCTAGTGTATCTGCAGCCGCTTATCAATTGATTCTTGACCGACGCTTAGGTGATTATCGTGTTCCTGAGGGTTGGGCAATTTTTGCAGCGGGCAATCGACAGGGAGATCGAGGCGTAACCTATACCATGCCAGCCCCCCTTGCGAATCGCTTCTCACATTTTGAAGTGGAGCTAAATCTGGATGATTGGGTAGCTTGGGCTTATCAACATCATCTGGATGAGCGAATTATTGGCTTTTTACGGTTTCGCCCAGAATTATTATTCAAATTTGATCCTGCGCATAATCCAGTCGCCTTCCCAACCCCTCGCTCATGGGAATTTGCTCATCGAGCGCTCCAAAAATTTGCCAATTCACCGAAGCTTTTGCTGAATACCTTACAAGCCTGTGTGGGTACTGCCGCCGGTATCGAGCTAAAAGCCTTTATAGATCATTTAGATCAAATGCCGGATATTGATGCCATTTTGCGAGGCGAGACGGTTAAAACACCCAAAGAAGTCGATTTGCAATACGCCGTTGCTTCTGCCTTAGTCGGGCGTGCGATACGTGCTCAAGGAAGCCCACAAGCCCTACAAAGCTATGGTTATATACTCAACTATGCGAAAGCTCTACCTTTGCGAGAAATGGGGGTCATGTTGGTATCGGATATGTTGCGTGCGGTGGGTGAGCCATTATTTAGTGTGCCGGAGTTTGCCGTTTGGGCCGAAGCTATCGGCGATGTGATGCTATATGACTGAGCTTGCTGCCCAAGCCATTGAAGACAAATTAGTCGCGGCGCGAACCCGTCTAATTTTAGATCGACCTTTTTTAGGGGCTTTGGTCTTACGTTTACCCTTAGCAGTCGCTAATCCAGCGTGGTGCCCCACCACAGGTACAGATGCTCGTAAATTTTATTATAACCCCGCGTATATCGCTGAGTTACACCCTGCCGAGCTACAATTTGTATTAGCACATGAAGCTTTGCATTGTGCTTTAGGTCATTTTATGCGTCGTCAGCATCGAGTTAAACATCGTTGGGATCTCGCCTGCGATTATGCAATTAATCCGATTTTACTGGATGAGGGACTCAACCCCCCCCCTAAT